>SLND01000050.1 GCA_007133205.1 Natronospiraceae bacterium
CCGGGAGATTTCATCCCGCTGGCCGAGGAAACCGGCCTGATCATCCCCCTGGGCAAGTGGGTACTGCGCGAAACCTGCCGACAGGCCCGGACCTGGCCGGGGTTTGCCGGCGGCGACTTCCATGTCTCGGCCAATCTTTCAGTGGGTCAGTTCGACAGCGGAGATCTGGTCAATACGGTGGCCACAACCCTGGAGGAAACCGGCCTCAAGCCGGAAAACCTGGTGCTGGAGATTACCGAGAGCCTGATCATGCGCGATCCGGTACACCATGTGGCCCTGTTGAACGAGTTGAAGCAACTGGGTCTGCGGCTGGCCCTGGATGATTTCGGCACTGGCTACAGTTCCATGAGCTATCTGCGCCAGCTGCCGGTGGACATCCTCAAGCTGGACCGCCAGTTCATCAACAACGTGGAGCACAGCGAAAAGGACGCCATCATTGCCGGCGCCACCATCTGGATGGCGCGGGAATTGGGCATGGAGGTGGTTGCCGAAGGCGTGGAATCGGTCGAGCAGATCCATTGGCTGCTGAATCAGGACTGCCACATGATGCAGGGATTCTTCTTCAGCCATCCCCTGTCCGGAGAGGAAATCCGCGCGCTGTGGCGGACACCACGCGACACCCTGGCCGAGCGTTGGAAAATCGGCTGAAGACCTCTGGCATCCGGAGGGCCGGGCGGGTCGAGGACGGAAAACAAGGATTCGGTTCGATTCCCGGAAAACAACCGGCCGGGGCTTACAGAAGCCTTGCGCAAGAATGCGGAAAATGTGGTGGCCAGGGGCGGAATCGAACCACCGACACGCGGATTTTCAATCCGCTGCTCTACCGACTGAGCTACCTGGCCTCGCTTCGGGCAGGCCCGCGGGCGAAAACCCGTCCGCGGGAAGCGCGTATTAAACCGGCCACCGGCCATCCCGTCAAGGGCAGGGCGCACCACAGGGGTTATGCTGTGCCCATGAAGCATCAATCACGCGTGTGGACTCTCCTGCTGTTGCTGACCCTGGGCGCGCCCCCCGCGACCAGCGAGACCCCGGATGTGGTCGAGCAGGCCATGGAGCGGCTTGCCGGCTGGGGGCTGACCGGCGCGATCATGCACGGGGAAGGAAGCCGGACGCGCGCGTCACGCGGATTCGGAATGGCCGACCGCGAGGGGGGTATTCCCTTCACCCCCGACACCCATATTCCCTGGCATTCGGTCAGCAAGTCGGTCACTGCCGCCGCGGTGCTGAAACTGTCCCAGGAGAACGAGCTGGGACTTTCCGATCGCCTGGATGCGCACTTTCCGGACCTTCCGCCCGACAAGGCGCGCATCACCATCGAGCAGCTCCTGAGCCATAGCTCGGGGCTCGCCGCGCAGCTCGCCCACCCAGACTTCGACGGACCGCCGGAGTTCGAGCCCATCGATCGGGAAACACTGGAGCGACGGGTCTGGGCCAGTGAGCCCCTGGCGAGCCCGGATACGCGTTTTGTCTATTCCAACCTCGGCTACAATCTGGCGGCCGCGGCGGTGGAACGGGCCGCCGGACAGGATTTTCGGACATTCGTGGAAACGCAGCTGTTTGCACCCGCCGGGCTCCGGCACAGCCGGGTGGGCTCCCCCTTGAGCGACCGTCCGGAAGCAGTCGGTTATCTGGGTGGCAAACGCTGGGGACGTTTCAGTCAGCGCGCCTGGCAGGAGGCGAATCCCGGATGGAATCTCATGGGTGCCGGGGCCGTAATCGGTCCGATCACGGATATGGCGCAATGGCTGCAGACCCTGGACCGGGATCAGCCCCTGACAGCCGAAAACCGTGCGCGCTGGCGTGCGCCGCGGGTGGATCAGGGCGACGGCAGCAGCTACGCGCTGGGCTGGACGGTCCGGGACAGCGAAGCGGGACAACGGATCGGACATGAAGGCGGCTTCGGCCCCTTCAGCACCAAGGCCGCCTGGTGGCCCGAATCGGACCAATGGCTGACCGTAGCGAGCAGTTCGGAACGCTTTCACGCCCTGGATCTCAGCCGCCTGTTCGAATCACTGCTGCACGGGGACACGCACGCCCTGCCCCCGGCACCGGGTAAGGCATCACTGCCCGCACCACTGGCAACCCTGGAGGAAAGGCCAGTCCGTTTTTCCGCGGGGCCAGGCGGACACTGGGATGTGCGCCGGCGCGGGGACAGTCTGCTGGTCACCGCGGAGGGCCCGGACGCGATCGCCCCCCTGGCCTGGCCCGACGGACGCCCCGACGAGCTTTCCGGAATCGAGGACGAACTGGTGGAACGCATGCGGGGCCTGGCCATGGGAGATGGCCCACGACCTGCGCCGCGCGACAGCGAGGAACACCGGACCATGAGCGTGGCTGCCGAATGGCTGGAGGCCCGTTTCGACCTGCCCCTGAACAGGCTCCGGCACCTGGGCACGACGCCGGCCGAGGAAGACGATGGCCTGGCGGGATGGTTCGAGCTGGGCAGCGGATCAGAACGGCAGCGCGTGGTGGTCAAGATGAACCGTGACGGCCATTGGCGCGGACTGGCGCCAGACCCGGACGGCCCGATCGCACAGGCCATCTTGCGCGGTGCCGGTAATGACAGACTGCATGGCATGCATGCCAGCCGCTTCCATGCCACAGCCGATATCGAAGTCGAGGACGACGATGACAATCCGACACTCGTCAGCCACGACCTCAGCCTCGGCCGGGCACCGGATCAGGCCGGGACGGAATCAGGCAGCGACTTTTGACAGCCGAGCAGCCCCCCTCTAATCTCAAAGGCGCCGGCTGAAACGGATTTGGCCGCGCAGGAAATGGCAATGGGGCTGAGGCTGGAACCATGACCGGCATCCCGGTATGCGGAACCAGCGATGGGGATGAGCGGCGCCGGGGCGGTCGGGCATTGAGACGACCCAGTACCGGCGTCCTGTTTCTGGACCCACAGGGGCCGAAAGGAGTTGGTCATGACTGCCACAGCCCGATTTGGAAGCATTGATCCCCCGTCAGGCGAAATACTCGCCGAGCAGTACCGGAGCGTTCGCGAGCAATCCTCTGCTCTGATTGCACCGCTGACCACGGAGGACATGGTCATTCAGACCATGCCCGAAGTCAGTCCGAGCAAGTGGCATCTGGCGCATATCAGCTGGTTTTTCGAGACCTTCCTGCTGCTTGCCTTTCAGAATCACTACCGGCGATTCGATGACAGTTTTCACTATCTGTTCAATTCCTATTACCAGTCCGCCGGCGAGATGCATGCGCGACCGGAACGTGGCCTGCTGAGCCGCCCTACCGTCGCCGAAGTACAGCGCTACCGGCAACACGTGGATGAGCACATGCTGGCCCTGATCGAGGCACGGGGCGAGCAGCCGGAAGTGGCTGCCCTCGTGACCCTGGGCCTGCACCATGAGCAGCAACATCAGGAACTGATGCTGACCGATATCAAGCATGTCCTGGGCAGTCATCCCTTCGAGCCGGCGTATCGACAGGGAAACCATCAGCCGAGTCAGGCTTCTCGGGCCTTGCAATTCGTCGCCGGCACGGAAGGTATTGCGGAGATTGGTCATGCTGGCGAAGGCTTCTGTTTCGACAATGAACGGCCACGTCACCGGACCCTGCTTTATCCACACGCCCTCGCCAATCGCCTGGTCACGTGTGGCGAATATCGGGAGTTCATTCTGGATGGTGGCTATGAACGGCCGGAGCTGTGGCTGTCGGACGGCTGGAGCACCGTCCAGCAGCAGGCCTGGCGACATCCCTTGTACTGGAGCCGCGACCTGGACAGCGTCTATACCCTGCATGGGCGCCGCCCTCTGGATCCCAACGAACCGGTCACCCATGTGAGCTTCTACGAAGCGGATGCCTATGCCCGCTGGGCCGGCACGCGCCTGCCCAGCGAAGCCGAGTGGGAAGTTGCCGCCCGAGCACAGTCCCTTGCCGGCAACTTCGTCGACAGCGAGGCCCTTCATCCCCTCGCTGCCGGGGACGAAGACCGTCCTCTGAGCCAGATGTATGGAGACTGCTGGGAATGGACCGCCAGCCCCTATGGGCCCTATCCCGGCTACCGCCCACCGGAAGGCACCATCGGCGAATACAACGGGAAATTCATGTGCAATCAGATGGTGCTCCGGGGTGGCTCCTGTGTGACGCCACCGGGGCATGTGCGCGCTTCCTACCGCAATTTCTTCTATCCTGCCGATCGCTGGCAGTTCACCGGCATTCGCCTTGCGAAGGATGCACACTGATGCAGGAAGCGTCTTCCCTGGTGCGTGATCTCGCGCCCGACAGCCAGGCCTTTCTCAAGCACGTGATCGAAGGCCTGTCCGCCGAACAGAAGTGGCTCTCGCCCATGTATCTCTACGATCGGCGCGGCAGCGAGCTGTTCGACCGGATCTGTGAACTGCCGGAGTACTACCCGACCCGTACCGAGCTTTCAATCATGGAGGCGCATGTCCCGGAGATGGCCCGTGCGATCGGTCGCGACGCGCTGGTGATCGAACCGGGAAGCGGGAGCGGCCTCAAGACCCACCGCCTGCTGTCGGCCCTGGAGGCCCCGGTTGCCTACGTGCCGGTGGAAATCTCCCGCCAGCACCTGCTCGAGTCCGC
>SLND01000014.1 GCA_007133205.1 Natronospiraceae bacterium
GTCGGTACGCATGATCGACATGGGGCGGCGCATGGGCAGGGCCGGGTCACAGGTGATGTGCACAAAACTGCCGGGTTCGGCGTGGCGGGCGATTTCCGCCGCCTCGAAGCGCAGTATCCATTGGTCCCCCGGGTGCCAGACATGGGACAGGATCTTCGCCTTTGCCTGGTGGATCTGCCCACGGTGGGAACGCTCCATTCGCGAGTCTCTGGCGGTTTTCCCCTTGCCGGGCTCATTGCCCATTGCGGTTCTCCTCATCGAGCCATTCGAGTACAGCCATGCGCATGGCGACTCCATTGCGTACCTGTTCACGGATCAAGGATCGGGGGCCATCGGCCAGCTCATCACTGATTTCCACGCCGCGGTTTACCGGGCCCGGATGCATCAATCGTGCCTCCGGGGCCAGTCGCGCCAGGTCGGCTTCCTCCAGTCCCCAGTGCTCGCGGTAATCCTCGGGATCCGGGGTGGTGGTCCGTGCCATGCGTTCGCGCTGGATTCGAAGGGCCATCACCACGTCCACCTCCGCGAGCGCTTCATCGCGCCGGTCGCTCATCTGCGTCCCCTCCGGGGTATTGTCCGGGAGCAGGGGTCGTGGACCGGCGAGACGAATCTCGCCCACCCCGAGGCGACGGAATATGCTGATCGCCGAGGCCGCCACGCGTGAGTGACGGATATCGCCGATGATCGCAATCCTGAGGCCTTCGAGCTGGCCAAATGATCGGCGCAGGGTGAGGGCGTCCAGCAGGGCCTGGGTGGGGTGGGCGACATGGGCTTCGCCCGCGTTGAGCACACTGGAGCCGGATGGCAGCGCCGAGGCCAGTTCGGCCGGAACGCCCTCGCTGCCGTGACGGATCACGAAGTGACTGATGCCCATGGCGGCGAGCGTCGTGCCGGTATCGACGATGCTCTCGCCCTTTTCGACCGCGCTGTGTTCGATGTCCAGATTGAGCACATCCGCCCCGAGCCGTCGGGCGGCGAGCTCGAAGGAGCAGCGGGTACGGGTACTGTTTTCGTAAAAGAGCAGGGCCACCCCGCGACCGATCAGACGTGTTCGGCCCACTTCGGCATGCGCGGGATCAAGCCAGTATTCCCCCCGATCGAGCAGGTAATCCAGGGTCCTTCGTTCCAGTTGTGCGATGTCCAGCAGGTGTCGGCTCATTGTCCCCGTTCTTCCTCCCGGTATCCGTGTTGCTGTGCCAGCCAGTCCTCCAGGATGCAGGCCGCCGCCATCGCGTCCAGTTCATCCCGCGCCCCCCTGCGCGAGCCGTGCTGCAGGGTCCTTTCGGCGGCCACCGAACTCAGGTGCTCATCTATGGTATGCACATCCAGTCCGGTACGTCCGGCCAGCTGGCGCGCGAATCGCCGCACCCGGGGTGTGAGTTCATTGTCGCTCCCGTCGGCGTGACGTGGCAGGCCCACCACCAGCGCGATCGGCCGCCATTCGCTGACGAGGGTTTCGATTTCCGCCCAGTCCGGTTTGCCGTCGCGCGCATTCACCACGGCCACCGGGTTGGCGGTTCCGGTCAGGCCCTGTCCCACCGCGACGCCGATGCGTCGGGTGCCGTAATCGAAACCGAGCAGGGGGCCCTTGGGCATGGCGCTCATGCGCGCCCGGAATGCTCGCTCAGGCGGTCCAGGTCCACGCCCATGCTGCGGGCAGCCTCCCGCCAGCGATTGGCCGGGTCGGTGCGGAACAGGATTTCCGGATCGGCCGGACTCGACAGCCAGGCATTGTCGACCATTTCCTGTTCCAGCTGGCCGGGTGCCCAGCCCGCATAGCCCAGGGCCACAATACAGTCCTGTGGCCCCTCGCCCCGGCCCATGGCCTGGAGCACGTCGCGGGAGCTGGTTACGGCCAGGCCGTCCTGGAGCCGAATGGTGGCCTCCCATTCGCCGGGCGGGCGATGAATCACGAATCCGCGCTCGCGCTCCACCGGTCCCCCGGCGAACAGTCGGCGCTCGGCCATTGCCTGGGGCGGATCATTCACGTCGAGCTGTTCCAGCACATCCCCCAGCCGGATGTCGTCCATGGGCCGGTTGATGGTAATGCCCATTGCCCCTTCACTGCTGTGTTCGCAGACGAGGGTGACGGCGTGATGAAAATTGGGATCCCCGAGCGAGGGCATCGCTATCAGGAAATGGCCACTGAGAAAATCCTGGTCCGACATGGTTCGCGTCCGGCGGGAGGAAACAGCTGCCATTGTAAGGCAAGGCCACAGCCCTGCCCATGCGCCCGGTGCCTCACCCGTCTTCCAGGTGTACCCCGCCACGCATCTGCGCGCCCGTGCCGAACTCCCAGCGATAGACGAAGCGCAGGACATCGGTGTCTTCCCGGATCTCTTCCGGGAACGGCTGGAAGGGGGCCGCCTTGCGCACGATATTGGCTGCCGCGCGGTCCAGGGCCGGATAGCCGGAACCCGAGCGTGGCGTGATTTCGGCGAGGGTGCCGTCGGCATTGACCGCCACCTCCAGTGACAACGAGCCGGTCAGCCCTTCACGGCGTGCTTCGTCGGGATAGTGTTCATTGCCGATACGTTCCACTTCCCGCCGCCATTCCTCCAGGTAACGGGCGAAACGCGATTCGCGGGTGTTGACCGAGATGAACTGTTCGCGCGGATCCTCGCTGTAGGCCAGCGGCTGGCGGTCCTCATCACTGACCGGTTCCGCCTGTTCGGCGCCATCGGTCATCAGACGGGCCATCTGCAGGGGTTGGCGGGTGCTGCGGGGGGCGTCAGCGCGCGCATCCACCTGGATCTCGCTGTCATCGGCGGTCAGGACCGGGTCGGGACTGGTGTCCGGGTCGGTGGGCGCCAGCGTGTCCGGGTCTTCACTGTCATCGCTGACATCCAGTTCGGTTTCCTCCGCCCAGCCCGTCTCGAGGCCGGGATTGGGCACCCGCGACAGGGTGGACTGGGCCGATTCCGGGCGTACCCGCTCGTCGACGTTGCCGGCTCCCCGCTGGTCGGCCTGGGCCAGGTAGTCGGCGTCTTCCGGGGTTTCCCCGTCGGGGGTGGTGACCAGGGTGACTTCCAGGGTGTTGGCGCGGGCGCCGTCCCCGACCTCGCCGGAAAAGCCCACGCCGAGAATCACCACGCCATGCGCCAGGGCCGCCAGGAAGAGGGTTGTGACCAGGCGGTCGCGGGTCCCGGGTTTGGCGCGGACGGCAGTGACTTGTCTCATGTCTGAATCGACTCCAGGCGGCGCAGATGGTTCAGGCTGGCCGCCGCCACCAGACCGGTGATGATGCCCAGTGGCAATGCGGCTGCCAGCAGAAAGGGCGCCAGCTGCCACAGGCCGGGGTGGGGAATGAACAGCAGCCAGGCCACCACCAGCTGTCCCAGCAGGTGGCCGAGGGCGGCTGCCGCCCCCGCACCCACCGGCCCGAGCCCGACCCGGATCAGCATCCCGGCCAGGCCCAGGGCCGCAAGGCTCAGGATAGCGCCGCCGGCACTGAGCAGGAAAGTGGGGGTAAGGAAGGTGCCCAGGAGCAGACTGCCCCCTACCACGCGCAGCAGCGTCACCCATCCCGCCGCCGCCCAGCCATAGCGGAAAAGCACGATCAGCGTGATCACGTTCGCCAGGCCCGGCTTGAGACCGGGGATCGGGCTGGGCAAGGCGGACTCGAAGACATGGATGGCCACCGCGAGCGCCGCCAGGCCGGCGATCCGCCGGTCCATGCTTGCGTTCGTCTCAGTAGTGGATGCTGTCGTACTCGCGCTCATTCCCGGTGATCTCCAGGTGGACCCGGTTGGGGAGACAGGACACGCTGTCGCCGGCACTGTGTATCCAGCCCCGTTGCAGGCAGAGGCGTCGCGGACAGGGCGCAGAAGCAAACCGGGCCTGTCCGTCGCGAATCTCGATCCGGCTTTCGCCCAGTGGCCCCTCGACCGTCACCGCCTCGTCACGGTCGAGGGCCAGTTCGTGCAGGCTTTCTCCCGCCACCATGATGCGGGCAGTCTCGCCGCTCTCCCGCGCCCCCAGCGAGGCTGCCAGCGCGACGCCGACCGCCACGGCCAGTACCGCGATCAAAGCCAGATCCGCTGCGGTGACCAGGGGTGGTCTCATTGACCGTTCTCCACGTGCACTGCCATCTCCCGTGTCTCCGGCTGCCGATCCCGGAAGTCCAGCCGTTCCGCCATGGCCGGGCTCAGTTCCGCCGTGCCGTCATCGGCGACCACCATTACCTGTTCGACACCCAGGGCACCCGCGGTTTCCGGCCATTTTCCCGGCCCCGCCACGAAGATTGCCGTGGCCGCCACATCGGCCAGCGCGCAGTCTTGTGCGATGACGGTTGCCGAGCCGGTGCCGCGGGCGGGGTAACCCGTGGCCGGGTCCAGCAGATGATGAAACCAATGGCCCTCGGCCTCGAAGCCGCGCTCATAATCCCCCGAGGTGACCAGGCACTCGCCATCCCTGGCCTCGGCGCGGGCCAGAACACCGTCGCCGCGCGGGTCGAGAATCCCCACGCGCCAGGGCCGCTCGCCGGCGTCGCCGAGCACGGCCAGGTCGCCGCCGGCATTCACGAGCCCATGGTTCAC
>SLND01000139.1 GCA_007133205.1 Natronospiraceae bacterium
AAGTTCGACGACAACTCCTACAAGGTTTCCGGCGGGCTGCACGGGGTCGGGGTCTCGGTGGTCAACGCCCTGTCCGAGTATCTGCACCTGCGGATTCATCGCGACGGCAAGATCTGGGAGCAGGAATACCGGGATGGAGAGCCCCTGTATCCCCTGCGCGAGATCGGCGAAACGAGCGAGAGCGGCACCGAGATCCGTTTCAAGCCCAGTACCGAGGTCTTCACGGATACCGAATTCCACTTCGACCTGCTGGCCAAGCGCCTGCGTGAACTGTCCTTTCTCAACAGCGGGGTGCGTATCGCCCTGCACGATGAGCGCAGCGAGAAATCCGAGGTATTCGAGTACGAGGGCGGGATCCGCGCCTTTGTCGAACACCTGAACCGGAAAAAGAACCCGCTCCATCCGGAGGTTTTCCACTTTCAGGCCGAACGGGATGGTATCCAGGTCGAGCTGGCCATGCAGTGGAATGACTCTTTCCAGGAGAGTGTCTTCTGCTTTACCAATACCATTCCCCAGCGGGATGGCGGCACCCACATGGCCGGATTCCGTGCTGCCCTGACCCGCAGCGTCAATGGCTACATCGAGCGTGAAGGCCTCGCCAGGAGGGAGAAAGTCAGCCCGACCGGCGACGATGCGCGCGAGGGCCTGACCGCGGTGGTCTCGGTCAAGTGTCCCGACCCGAAATTCTCTTCCCAGACCAAGGACAAACTGGTCTCCTCGGACGTGAAAAGCGTGGTCGAGGGCCTGCTGGCCACCCATTTCGGTGATTTCCTGATGGAGAATCCGCAACAGGCCAAGGCGATCTGTTCCAAGGTGGTGGATGCGGCACGCGCCCGCGAAGCGGCCCGCAAGGCACGAGACATGACCCGCCGCAAGGGCGCGCTCGATGTTGCCGGCCTGCCGGGCAAGCTTGCCGACTGCCAGGAACGCGACCCGGCGAAATCCGAAATCTTCATCGTCGAGGGTGATTCCGCCGGCGGCTCCGCCAAGCAGGGCCGGGATCGCCGCACCCAGGCCATCCTCCCGCTCAAGGGCAAGATTCTCAATGTGGAAAAGGCGCGCTTCGACAAGATGCTGTCCTCGGCCGAGGTTGGCTCGATGATCACCGCGCTCGGCTGTGGTATCGGCAAGGACGAGTTCGATCCGGACAAGCTGCGCTATCACAGCATCATCATCATGACCGACGCGGATGTGGACGGCTCCCACATCCGGACCCTGCTGCTGACCTTCTTCTACCGCCAGATGCCGGAGCTGATCGAGCGCGGCCACGTCTTCATTGCCCAGCCGCCGCTGTACAAGATCAAGCGGGGAAAGCAGGAGGTCTATCTCAAGGACGATGCCGAGCTCGACCAATACCTGCTGCGCACCGCGCTGGAAAAGGCCGAGCTGCACGTGAGTGCCGATGCGCCCGCGATCAGCGACCAGGCCCTGGGCGAACTTGCAGATCACTACATGCGGGTGCATGCGATGATTCATCGCCGTGCACGGCGTTACGACGAGAACGTCCTCCGCCAGATGGTTCGCCTGCCTACCGTGACCACTGAGCACTTTTCCGACCCGGAATGGATGGAGCAGTGGCGCGAGCGCCTGCAGGCGGCATTGCCCACTGCGGACGGCGGCACCCGCTACCAGGTCGAACTCGCCCACGCGGAGGATGGTGAACGTCGTGTTCGGGCTATCCGCATACTGCGGACCCACCACGGCATTACCGCCGAAAAGACGATCCAGCCGGAGTTCTTCGACTCCGCCGAATACCGCGATCTGTCCGCTCTGGGCGAAGCCATGGACGGTTTGCTGGAACCCGGGGCCTATGTTGCCCGCGGCGAAAAGCGCCAGCCGGTGAGCGATTTTGCCGAGGCGATCGACTGGCTGCTGGAGGAATCAAAGCGCGGTCAGCACATCCAGCGCTACAAGGGCCTGGGCGAGATGAATCCGGAACAGCTCTGGGAGACCACCATGGATCCCAACAACCGTCGCATGATGCAGGTGAATATCGAGGATGCGGTGGCGGCCGACGAAATCTTCACCACCCTGATGGGGGACCATGTCGAGCCGCGGCGGGAATTCATCGAGCGCAACGCCCTGGACGTCGCCAATCTCGACATCTGATTGAGATTTTTATTTAAAAATCAATTAGATAAGCTATCTGTAGCTGTCCGGGCCGACTCTCAGGCCTCCCCGGACGAGCCCAGCGCCCTGCGGTGGGAGGGATACTGCCGCACTACCGCTTCTTCGACCGATACCGGTTCATAGCGCCTTTGCGGCGCGATTTCCCGCATCCGGCTTTCGATCCAGCGGTGTGCTTCCAGATTGACCTCGAGCGGATCCCGTCCCCTGGTTTCGATCGGCTCACCGATCCGGATGGTCACCGTCCCCGGCTGCTTCACATAGGCCCGCCGCCGCCAGTAGTCACCCACGTTGTGGGCAATCGGCAGTATCGGCACACCCGCCTCGCAGGCCAGCACCGCACCGCTGCGGCCATAGCGCTTGGTCGTGCCCGGCCACATGCGTCGGCCCTCCGGGAAGATCATTACCCAGGCGCCTTCATCCAGTCGGCGCTTGCCTTCGTGTACCACCTGGCGGACAGCACGCCGGCCACCCTGTCGATCAATACCGATCCCGCCCAGCAGCGACACCGCCCAGCCGAATATCGGAATCAGCAACAGTTCCCTTTTGAGGACCCAGGCCTGATCGCCGAACAGATTCAGGCCGGCCAGTACCTCCCAGGCGGATTCGTGCTTCCAGTAGACCACGCAGGGTTGATCCGGGAGGCGTCCTTCGTATTCCACCCGATAGCCCAGACCACAGATGCGCTTCACACTCAGCAACAGCGTGCGGGCCCAGTGGCGACTGACCGCGATGCGCCAGCGCGCGGGACCGAGGCTGACGGCAAAGAAGGCCGCGCCCCAGAGGGGTACCGAACCAAACAGGACCAGATTGAGCAGCGTGCTCCGTAAAACAGCCATCATGGCGGTAGTTCCCCCGGATTGATGTCTTGGGTCCCGCGCAGTGGGGATCAGGGTTCCAAGGCGGTATCGGTTTCACCGTATTCGGAAAGCAGGGCATTCGCGGCGCTCGCCAGGTCGTCGAAGACCTCCACCTGGTCCAGCAGCCCGTCCCCTTCAAGTTCGGTCCGCGCCGAATTCCCGCGACCGGTCAGGACCAGCATGGGCCGCGCATTGACCCTGATCGCGGCATCCATGTCCCGGCGGGAATCGCCAATGACGGGTACGCCGCTGAGGCTGGTATGAAAGCGCTGGCTGATCTCCTTCAGCATGCCTGCGCGCGGCTTGCGGCACTCGCAGTCGTCATCCGGGTGGTGCGGACAGAAAAAGATCGCATCCACATGGCCACCATGGGTCTGCAACAGCCGATTCATCTTTTCGTGAATTCCGAACAGCTCCGAGGGGGTGAACAGCTCGCGCCCAAGGCCCGACTGATTGGTGGCGACCACCACACGCCAGCCGCCCCGGTTGAGACGGCCAATGGCCTCCAGGCTGCCGGGCAGCGGATGCCACTCCTCCGGGCCCTTGATGAAGTCATCGGAGTCCTCGTTGATGGTGCCGTCGCGATCGAGGATGACCAGTCTCATGTCCCAGCGCCTCCCCGTGGCCGACTCGCCCTGTTCCAAGAATAGTGCACCGAAATCATTCCCTTTCCGTATTCCATTCAGCCGCTCTGCAAGCGGGAGATATCGGCCACGCTGGAAAAGCTGTCCCTGAGTTCGGCCAGCAGTCCCAGCCGCGCGCGTCTCGTCTCCGGATCCTCTGCCATGACCAGCACTTCGTCGAAAAAGCGATCCACAGGACCGCGCAGCTCGGAGAGAATCTCCAGTCGCCGAGTATAATCGCCCTCTGCCTCGGCCCGGTGCCTGCTGCTGGCAAGGGCGGTGGCAAGCTCCTTTTCCGCCGCCTCGCTGAGCTGTTCCGCTTCGAACCCGGCGACGGCTTCTCCTTCCTCGGCGGCCTTGCGCAACAGGTTGGCAATCCGCTTGTTGGCGGCGGCGAGCGAGTCCGCCGCCTCCAGTTCCAGGAAGCTGCTGACTGCTTCGATACGACGCGCGAAATCCGCAGGCCGGGTCGGGCGTACGGCGGCGACTGCCTCAAAGACTTCCGGTCGAACTCCCTGTTCCCGGTACCAGGCCCGGAGACGCTCCATCAGGAACTCGAATACCTCGCGGTGCGTGGCCTCTGCTTCCTTCTCTCCCTGTTCGATCTTCCCCTGTTCCCTGAGCAGCCTCCAGGCATCGCCAATCAGAACGTCGAGTTCCAGCTCGAGCTGTCTCTCGACCAGCATGCGCATCAGTCCCAGCGCGGCCCGGCGCAGGGCAAAGGGATCCTTGTTCCCGGACGGTTTCTGGCCGGTGGCAAAGCTGCCGACCACCGTATCCAGGCGATCAGCAATCGCCAGCGCCAGGCCCTCGCTGCTTTCGGGCAGGGCATCGCCGGCCTGAGCCGGACGGTATTGATCGCGGATCGCGGCCGCGACCTTCTCATCTTCGCCGTCCTCGCGCGCGTAGTGCCCGCCCATGATCCCCTGAAGCTCCGGGAACTCACCCACCATCTCGGTCAGCAGGTCACACCGGGCCAGGGTGGCGGCACCTTGGGTGGCCTCGACGTCGGCATCGATTGCCTCGGCCACCTTCCCCGACAGCGCCTCTACCCGGCGGCGTTTGTCACCCAGGCTCCCGAGCTTCCTCTGGAACAGCACCTCGTCGAGATCCTTCACCCTGTCGGCCAGTTTCTTCTGGCGGTCGGTGTTCCAGAAGAACATGGCGTCGTCCAGGCGCGGACTGATGACCCGTTCGTTTCCGGCCTGGATGGTCTCCGGGTCCTTGCTTTCGATATTGGCCACCGTAATGAAGGCCGGTTGCAATCTGCCATCCCGGTCCCGTACCGCGAAATAGCGTTGATGCCCGGCCAGAGTCGCGACGATCACCTCATCGGGCAGTTCCAGAAAACGCGCCTCGAAGCGCCCGCTCATCGCGACCGGCCATTCCACCAGCGCGGCCACCTCCGCCAGCAGGCCGGGCTCCAGTTCGGCGGTTCCATCCAGCTTCGCAGCCTGGGCATGTACCGCGGCCGCAATCTCGTCGCGCAGACCGCCTTGCGCATCATCCACCCGGACACGGGCGCCTTCCAGGACCTTTTCATAGTCGCCGGCACGGGGAATCTCGAGCCAGTCCGGGTGATGGAAGCGGTGACCGCGGGAACTGCGCCCGGTAGCCAGGTTCATCACCTGTCCCGGAAGCAGGTCTTCCCCCAGAAGACAGAGCACCCAGTGGACCGGTCGCGGGAAGGCCAGTTCACCGTTGCCCCAGCGCATCTTTCGTTTGGCCGGCAGGGTCCGAAGCACCTCATCGGCAAGTGCCGGTATCAGGTCTTCGGCCGATTCACCCCGAACCACCCGGCGAAAGCACAGACGGAGACCCTTGTCGCTGTCGCGCTGCTCGAGTTCGGTGACGTTCACGCCACAGGAGCGGGCAAAACCTTCCGCCGCCCGGGTCGGTTTGCCCTCGGCATCAAAGGCCTTGTCCACCTGAGGACCCAGTCGTTCCTCCTCCCGGTCCGGCTGGCGGGCGCGCACCTGAGCGATGCGTGCGGCGAAGCGCCGGGGCGAGACGAACCACTCGGCTTCGACCTTGTCCTCCAGCATCCCCGCCTCGTTCAGAGTCTCCTGCAGGCGGGTGGCAAAGCCGGCTGCCAGTTCGGTGGCCTCACTGGGCGGCAATTCCTCGGTACCGACCTCGATCAGCAGGCTGCGGGCTTCATCCGTCATGCGCCACCCCCCGTGCCGAGGCCTTCTCCACCAGCGGAAAGCCCATGGCCTCGCGCCGCTCGAAATAGGCCTTCGCTACCGCGCGCGCCAGATCCCGAACGCGCAGGATGTAGCGCTGGCGTTCGGTCACCGAGATCGCATGACGGGCATCCAGCAGATTGAACAGGTGCGAGGCTCGCAGCACCATTTCATAGGCCGGCAGCGGCAGTTCCTCCTTGAGCAGTCGCCGACATTCACCTTCGGCATGATCGAAGCCGGCAAACAGGGCTTCGGTATCCGCCTGCTCGAAGTTGTAGTTCGACATCTCCACCTCGTTCTGGTGATAGACATCGCCGTAAGTCACTCGGCCCAGAGGACCATCGGTCCAGACCAGGTCAAAGACGGACTCGACCTCCTGCAGATACATCGCCAGGCGCTCGAGGCCATAGGTGATCTCGCCCGTCACCGGCCGGCATTCCAGACCACCCGCCTGCTGGAAGTAGGTGAACTGGCTGATCTCCATGCCATTGAGCCAGACCTCCCAGCCGAGACCCCAGGCGCCCAGGGTGGGAGACTCCCAGTTGTCCTCGACAAAGCGAATATCGTGCTCCAGGGGATCAATCCCCAGCCGGGTCAGGGAGCCGAGGTAGAGATCCTGAAAATCCATTGGCGAAGGCTTGATCACCACCTGGTACTGGTAATAGTGCTGCAGCCGGTTCGGGTTCTCGCCATAACGCCCGTCCGTCGGACGGCGGCAGGGCTGGACATAGGCCGCGCTCCAGGGCTCGGGTCCGAGCGAACGCAGAAAGGTCGCGGAATGAAAGGTGCCGGCCCCCATCTCCATGTCATAGGGCTGCATCAGCACACAGCCCTGTTCGGCCCAGTAGCTCTGGAGGCGCAGGATCAGTTCCTGGAAACTCTCCGGCGGCGCGGCAATGTCGGTCATGGAAGTCGCCCTGATGATTGCGGTCAAAACAAAGCGCGCCATTATAAGGCAAGCTGGCCCTGGCCTGCCGAGGCAAGCCCGGAACCGCCCAGGCACGCGCGGAGACTGATCCCCGGACCCATAGCTTCTAATTATCGATACAACTGAAACAATTCATTGGATCTTTTATATCAGTTAACGCTAAAGTACGTCTCGAGTCAGGCCATGTGCGCCTGACGGTTCCAGGCAAACAACTCAATGAGGTAACCACAATGGAAATCGAAAACACTACAGGTCTGCCGCGTCTCAACGAGCCGGCCCCCCAGTTCGATGCCCCCACGACCCAGGGTCGCAAGACCCTCAAGGACTACGAGGGCAAATGGCTGGTGCTGTTCTCTCATCCGGCGGATTTCACCCCGGTCTGTACCACCGAGTTCATGGCCTTCGCCAAGGCCGCTGACCAGTTCGCTGAACTGAACACCGAACTGCTGGGCCTGTCCATCGACAGCCATTACTCGCATATCGCCTGGGTGCGCAACATCGAAGAGAAGTTCGGCGTCACCATTCCCTTCCCCATCATCGCCGATCTCTCCATGGAAGTTGCCCATTCCTTCGGCATGGTCCATCCGGGCGCCTCCGACACCTCGGCGGTACGGGCTACCTTCGTGATCGATCCGCAGGGCGTGCTGCGTGCGATGCTCTACTACCCGATGACCAATGGCCGTTCGGTCGACGAGATCCTGCGTCTGGTCCAGTCCCTGCAGACCTCGACCGAGCACGGGGTTGCCACGCCGGAAAACTGGCAGCCCGGCGATCAGGTCATCGTGCCCCCGCCGGCCACGGCCGAGGAAGCCGCCAAGCGCGCGCAGAGTGACGAATACGACTGCACCGATTGGTATTTCTGCAAGAAGGCTGTCTAGGCCTGGGCAAACCGCCCCGGCCTTGCCGGCAAGCGAGCAACCCGCCCGGCCCGCCCGGGCGGGTTGTATTCTTGCGGAGCTACATCCACGACACTCCTGCCTGCCCACTCCCCATTTGCCCGATCAGGACCGGCCGACCCTGGTTACGGAGAGCGAGCGGTCGTTGCACCACATTGCCCGCACCACCATGGTGCAAAGCCTGCACTGGCATGGTGCCGACCCGGCGGGGGGCCGCGCCGGAAAACCCCGGCACCAGCGGCTGTCACGACCTGGCATGATATCTGCTGACTGGCTGCCATACTGATTCAATCGTCTACCCACCAAGGAGAATTCGCCATGGCGCAGAGCGCTGCCGAGGTCCTGAAGCTGATCGAGGAGAAGGACATCAAGTTCGTGGATTTCCGTTTCTCCGACACCAAGGGCAAGGAGATGCACGTCACCCTGCCGGCCCGGGAAATCAATGAAGAGATCTTCGAGGAAGGCAAGATGTTCGATGGCTCCTCCATCCAGGGATGGAAGGGCATCAACGAATCAGACATGATCCTGCGCCCGGATGCGGATTCGGCGGTCATCGATGTCTTTCGCCAGGAACCGACCCTGAACCTGATCTGTGACGTCATCGAGCCGACAACCCTGCAGGGCTATGAGCGCGACCCGCGCTCCCTGGCGCGCCGCGCCGAGGCCTACCTCCAGCAAACCGGCGTCGCGGATGCCGCCTACTTCGGCCCCGAAAACGAATTCTTCATCTTCGATGACGTGCGCTGGGGCTCGGACATGAGCGGCTGCTTCTACAGGCTCGACTCCCGAGAGGCGGACTGGAACTCGGAACGCATTTATCCTACCGGCAACTTCGGCCACCGGCCGGCGGTCAAGGGCGGCTATTTCCCGGTCTCGCCGGTCGATTCCCTGGCCGATATCCGCTCCGCCATGTGCCTGGCGCTGGAAGAAATGAATCTCGAAACCGAGGTTCATCACCACGAAGTCGCTACCGGCGGACAATGCGAGATTGGCACCGTGTTCAACAGCCTGGTGCGAAAGGCCGACGAAACCCAGCTCCTGAAATACGTGGTCATGAACGTCGCACACGGTTACGGCAAGACGGCAACCTTCATGCCCAAGCCGCTTGTCGGCGACAACGGTTCCGGCATGCATGTCCACATGTCATTGATGAAGGACGGCAAGAACCTGTTCGGCGGCGATCAGTACGGCGGCCTGTCCGAAACCGCCCTCCACTACATCGGCGGTATCATTCGCCATGCCCGTGCCCTCAACGCCTTCACCAATGCATCGACCAACAGCTACAAGCGCCTGGTCCCCGGCTTCGAGGCGCCGGTCAAACTGGCCTACTCGGCGCGCAATCGCTCGGCCTCGATCCGCATTCCCTATGTCCCCAATCCGGCCAAGCGAAGGGTCGAGGTGCGCTTCCCCGATTCCACCGGCAACCCCTATTTCGCATTCGCCGCCCTGATGATGGCCGGACTCGACGGCATCCGGAACAAGATCCATCCCGGCGAGGCTCTCGACAAGGATCTCTATGACCTGCCGCCGGAAGAATCCAAGGGGATACCGGAAGTGGCCTACTCCCTGGAGGAAGCGCTCACTGCCCTCGACAATGACCGCGAATTCCTCAAGGAAGGCGGGGTGTTCACCGATGATGTGATTGATGCCTACATCGAACTCAAGACCGAGGATATCACCCGGGTACGCATGACGACTCATCCGGTCGAGTTCGACATGTATTACAGCTTGTAACAGTCCACGCGCTGACTACGGATGCGTACTCCGCTCAGTATCCGAATCCGCGTTGAGAAAGCACGGCCAAGGTGATGCCTCAAAGCGAAGGCCTGGCGCCGAACAGGGTCTTCCAGGACTGTATGCGCCAGGGATGGCGCACCCAGAGCCTCCAGGGGTGAGCCGCGACCGTTCAGCCGGTGGCTGAACGCAGCGCGGCGAACGGGCGCACATGGATGTGCGCCCGGGCTTCTCGGCGTAGCAGGAATGCGCAGCCGAAAAGGATTCACGGCGATCCTGGAAGACCCTGTCGGCGATAAAGGCCGAAACGCCCACCCTCACCGCCAACGAAGGGTCCTGACTTTCAGGCAGGGCTGCGTGTGCTCTTCAACCAGAGGCCCATGAACCCCTGTTTCCGCGCCATGCACTATAATGGTGCGCATGTCTCAATCCGGTGCAACTGCCCGCCTACCGGCTCCGGCACAGGTCCTGGAGACGGCGGAGACCGCCTTTCTCTGGTTCGACGCCGAGACCCGTCTCGCCTGGCTGAATCCCGCGGCCGAGGATCTGCTCGAAGTGAGCCTGCTGGGATCCGAGCCGCCTATCGCGGCGCGGCTTTTCCCGGTCTGCCGGGAACTGGTCGAAGCGATCGCGCGTGTTGATCCGGAAGCCGACCGAATCAGCCTGCGAGACTACGCGCTGGTGGTGGCCCGCGACCGCCCGGTGGGACGGGTGGATTGTCTCCTGGCACCCCTGGCCGGCGGCACCCTGCTGGAAATGGTTGCGCGCGAAGGTCCGGCACGAATGCAGGACGAGGCCGACAGGGAGGCCCGTCTCGACGCCGCGCGCCGGCTGGTCCACAAGCTCGCGCATGAAATCCGCAACCCCCTGGCCGGAATGCGCGGGGCCGCGCAACTGCTGGAACGCCAATTGAGCGATCGCGAATTGCATGATTACACCGGTGTGATTCTGACCGAAGCCGATCGCCTCGGTGCCCTGGTCTCGCGCATGTTCGGACCGGATTCGATTCACCCGCGCGCGACCAATATCCACGCGCCCCTGGAACATGTCCGCCAGCTCCTTCAGGCGGAAGCTTCGGAGCGAATCGAGGTCGAGCGTGACTACGACCCTTCTCTGCCCGAAGTCCAGGCCGACCCCGATCTTCTGATCCAGGTCTTTCTCAACCTTGGCCGTAATGCCCTCCAGGCACTGGGCGGACAGGGCAGGCTCTGTCTTCGGACCCGGATCCTGCGCCAGGCCACCATCAGTGGCCGGCGCCTGCGTCTGGCCGCCGCGGTGGAGATCGAGGATGATGGCACGGGCATTCCGCCTGAGCTGCAGGCCACCCTGTTCTATCCCATGGTCTCCGGCCGCGAACAGGGTCAGGGCCTTGGCCTGGCGATAGCCAATGAACTGGTCGCCCGCCACCAGGGCGCCCTGCGCTGGGAGAGCCGGCCGGGTCGAACCTGCTTTCAGGTCATTCTGCCCCTGGAGGCACAATGAACCGGGACAGCAAGAGCCACCACGTCTGGATAGTCGAGGATGACCGGTCCCTGCGCTGGGTGATGGCCCGTGCCCTGGACGCCCAGGGTGTCGCGGTGACCGAATTCCCCGATGCGGAGCGCTTTGCCGACGCCCTCGAGGACGCACGCCCCGACCTGGTGGTCATGGATGTGCGACTGCCGGGACAGGATGGACTCAGTGCATTAGGCAGGTTGAGCGAGCGCTTCCCCGACCTGCCGGTGGTCGTTACCACGGCCCAGAGTGATCTTGCCACTGCGGTGCAGGCCTATGACCAGGGCGCCTTCGATTATCTCCCCAAGCCCTTCGACATCGATGAATTCACCGCCCTGATTAAACGCGGCCTGGAGCAACCCGCAAGCCGGGAGTCAGCATCCGAGCCCGAGCCTTCCCGGCAACCGGCCCTGATCGGCCGGTCCCCCGCCATGCAGCAATTGTTCCGGACCATCGGTCGCCTGTCCCAGAGTGAGGTGGGCGTGCTGATCACCGGCGAGTCTGGCAGCGGCAAGGAACTGGTGGCCCGCGCCCTGCATCACCACAGTCCACGGGCCTCTGGCCCCTTCGTCGCGATCAATACCGCCGCAGTCCCGCGCGAATTGCTGGAATCCGAACTCTTCGGACATGAACGCGGCGCCTTCACCGGCGCAGTCGATCGTCGTACCGGGCGCTTCGAGCAGGCCGACGGGGGTACGCTCTTTCTCGACGAGATCGGCGACATGCCGCTCGAACTCCAGACCCGCCTGCTGCGTGTGCTTGCCGAGCGCGAGTTCTACCGGGTGGGAGCGCACCAGGCGCGACGTGCCGATGTGCGGGTCCTTGCCGCGACCCATCAGGATCTGGAGCAGCGGATTGCGGAAGGTGGTTTCCGCGAAGATCTTTACCACCGGCTGAACGTGATCCGTCTCAATGTGCCTCCCCTGCGCCAACGTCCGGAAGACATACCGGACCTGGCGGAGCATTTCCTCGCGCTCAGTGCACGTGAAACCGGGCTGGCCCCAAGGCAACTCACCGACTCCGCCCTGCGTGAACTCCAGTCCCGACCCTGGCCGGGCAATGTCCGCGAGCTGATGAATCTGTGCCGCCGGATTACCGTGATGAGCCCCGCCCGCACTGTCGGTCCCGAGGACCTGCCGGAAAGCCAGTCAGGGGAGAATACACAGGACTGGACCGAGGCTGCCGCGCGCTGGGTCGCCGCTCGCCACGCCGACGGGGAGGAGCGCCTGGCCGCCCTGGCAACCGAAGCCCTGGAGCGGCGTCTGATCCAATGGGCTCTCGAACAGAGTGGCGGGCGACGTCAGGAGGCGGCCCGCCTGCTGGGTTGGGGTCGAAATACGCTCACCCGCAAACTGCGGGCCCATGGCATGAACTGAACCGGGCCCCTCGTGAGCGCGGCTACCAGCGCCGCACCGCCTCTTCCGCCGCCTCATTGGCCGGCCGCGCGGCCAGACCGCTGGCGGTAACCGTCACCTCGTATTCCGCGCCGTGGGCCATGGGGAGATAGGTGGCACTGCCGTAAATGGCATCCACCCAGGGAAGCCGATCGGGATAGCGATTGGCCAGCCGCCAGGGATCGATGCCGACATCGCGTGCCTGCAATGAGTGCGCGGTCCGCAGGGCCTGGCGCTCCTGGGTCACGTCTTCATAGCGACCCGATATCCGCTCGAGCCGAAACAGGGTGTCCATGCCCAGGACAATGGCTGGACCCTCCCATTTGAGGATGCGGGCATCGACCTGCCATTCGTCCCCCATCAATTCCAGGCTGAACTCTTCACCCGTGGGATAGACAATGGTGGCGAGATACTGGCGCTCACCCGCCAGTTCGAACTGCACTCGCAAGGCTTCCTGCTCGTCGGTCAGTCGATCGTAGGCATGCATGCCCAGACCCAGCGCCCCCGTGGTGGCGACCCCGCCGGCCAGGATCAGGCCCCCGCCCAGCCGCCCGGTCGCGGAGAAGGGCCGGCGCCGCCACAACGCGGCCAGGCCGCTGAGGCTCAATGCGATCGCGCAGAAGGCGAGCACGAACCAGACCGCAATCCAGAACCAGGCTGCCGCCGGCAGGCCCCCGAAGATCTCCAGCCATGCACTCATCCTGTCTCTCCCCCGGTGCGGTTCCCATTGAAATTGCCCGTGAAGCGCGGTTCCTGCGGGGCCCATCGAGCGGATATACTGCTTCGCCCCACGGACCAATATAGCCGGAATCGCGATGCGCCACAGCCTTGCCAGTCTCCTTCTTGTCCTCTTCCTGGCCGCCTGCGGCCAGAAGGGCGATCTCTATCATCCACCTGCGGAGGAGGCGGAGGAAGACACGCCGGAAGAAAATGAGGACCGCGACGGCGAAGCCGAGGGAGACCGGCCATGAGCGATTCCGCCCCGGCCCCCGACCTGGTTCTGGTCGACGGCTCCTCCTATCTATACCGCGCATTCCATGCCCTGCCGCCCCTGACCACCGCCGACGGGCGCCCCACCGGCGCGCTCTACGGGGTCGGCAACATGATCCGCAAGCTGCGCCGCGAGCATCCCGAGGCAAATTTCGCCGTCGTCTTCGATGCGCCGGGCAAGACCTTTCGCGATGAACTCTACGCCGAATACAAGGCCAATCGCCCGCCGATGCCGGACGAGCTGCGGGAACAGGTCGATCCGCTGCTGGAACTGGTAACCGCCGAAGGTCTGCCACTGCTTCGTGAAGCGGAAGTCGAAGCGGATGACGTGATCGGCACCCTGGCCCGTCAGGCCGCCGAAGAAGGCAAGCAGGTCCTGATCTCCACCGGCGACAAGGACATGGCCCAGCTGGTCAATGACCGGGTCACCCTGGTCAATACCATGAATGACCGTTATCTGGATCCGGAGGGGGTTCGGGAAAAGTTCGCGGTCCCCCCCGAGCGAATCATCGACTACCTGGCCCTGGTCGGTGACAGCTCCGACAACATTCCGGGGGTCCCCGGTGTCGGTCCCAAGACTGCCGCCAGGTGGCTCAATCAGTATGGTTCCCTGGATGAGATCATTGCCAATGCCGAGGAGATCGGCGGCAAGGTTGGCGAGAAGCTGCGCGCCAATCTCGAGCAGCTGAAGCTGTCGCGCGAGCTGGCCACCATCCGCCAGGACCTGAAGCTCGAGCAGAGCCACGAGTCATTGCGTCCCGGGGAGCCGGACAGCGAGCGCCTGCGCGAACTCTATCGCCGGCATGAGTTCGACACCTGGCTCAGGGAACTGGGCGAGGAGCCCGCGGCCACGTCGGAATCCGAGGGGGATTACGAGATCATCCTCGATGAATCCCGCCTCGAGGACTGGATGAAGCGCCTGGAATCGGCCGAACTCATTGCCCTCGATACCGAAACCACCAGCCTGCATTATCGCCATGCCGACCTGGTCGGGCTGTCCTTTGCGGTCGAGTCCGGTGAGGCGGCCTATGTCCCGGTTGCCCACGATTATCCCGACGCGCCCAGCCAGCTTTCCCGTTCGAAGGTGCTGGAGCGCATGCGCCCCCTGCTCGAAGATCCCGAACGGGCCAAGCTGGGTCACCACATCAAGTACGACATGCACGTGCTGGAACGGGCCGGCGTGTCACTGGCCGGGGTGCGTCATGACAGCATGCTGGCCTCCTATGTGCTCGATTCGACCGCCACCCGACACGACATGGATTCGGTTGCCCGCAAGTACCTGGGTGTCGAGACCACCAGCTATGAAGCGGTCGCCGGCAAGGGTGCGAAACAGAAGCGATTCGACGAGATCGAGCTGGAGACCGCCGGCCCCTACGCCGCCCAGGATGCCGACATCACGCTCCAGCTCCATCAGACGATTGCACCCCGGCTTGCGGAGATTCCCGAACTGAAGCAGATCTACGAGGACTGCGAAATGCCGCTGGTGCCGGTCCTCCAACGCATGGAGGCCCACGGAGTGCAGGTCGATGCCGGGATGCTCGCCGAACAGAGTGCTGAACTGGGCGAGCAGATGGGGCGACTCGAGCAACAGGCCCATGAGGCGGCGGGACGCAGCTTCAACCTCGGATCACCCAAGCAGCTGCAGGAAATCCTGTTCGAGGAAATGGGCCTGCCGGTGGTCCGGCGCACGCCCAAGGGTCAGCCATCCACCGCCGAGGATGTGCTCGAGGAACTGGCTATCAACCATGAACTGCCGCGTCTCATCCTCGAACACCGCGGTCTGTCCAAACTGCGCTCGACCTATACCGACCGACTGCCGGAAATGATCGACCCGGTCAGTGGCCGGGTACATACCTCCTATCATCAGGCGGTCGCCGCCACCGGGCGTCTGTCTTCCTCGGATCCCAACCTGCAGAACATCCCGATCCGCCGCCCCGAGGGCCGCCGGATTCGCAAGGCCTTCGTCGCACCCTCGGGCCATCGTCTGCTCGCGGCCGATTACAGCCAGATCGAGTTGCGCATCATGGCGCACCTTTCCGGTGACCAGGGTCTGTTGCAGGCCTTTGCCGAGGACCAGGACATTCACCGCGCCACCGCCGCCGAAGTCTTCGGCACGAGCCCCGACGACATCGACGATGACCAGCGTCGCGCGGCCAAGGCCATCAACTTCGGTCTGATCTATGGCATGTCGGCCTGGGGGCTGGCGCGGCAACTGGGTATCGACCGTCACAGTGCCCAGCAATATGTCGACCGATATTTCGAACGTTATCCCGGCGTGCGTGCCTACATGGACCAGACCCGACAGCAGGCCCGTGATCAGGGCTATGTCGCGACCGTGTTCGGGCGACGCCTGTATCTGCCCGAGATAAAGGCCCGCAATGCGCAGCGCCGCCAGTACGCCGAGCGCACCGCCATCAACGCACCCATGCAGGGTACCGCCGCGGATATCATCAAGCGCGCCATGATCGATGTCGATGCCTGGTTACGGGACGAGTACCCGGACGTGCGCATGGTGATGCAGGTCCATGACGAACTGGTGTTTGAAGTACCGAAAGAGCAGGTCGAGGGCTTTCGCGAAGAAGTCACGAAACGTATGATGCAGGCCGCGCGCCTGGAAGTACCGCTGCGGGTGGATGCGGCCGACGGCGCGGACTGGGAAGAAGCCCACTGAACCGGTGCCGCAGCGCGGTTGTTCGCCGTCGCCGATCCGGTATGTGGAGGGCCCAGATCGAACACGGGAGGGGAACAGTGGAACGGCTCACAGGCATGACATAATGTGAAAATCCGGGGCAAAAAATTTTTTCCTTGCCCCTTGGAACTTTCACCTGAGCCAGCTATCAATACCTATGAACGTCGCAAGACGTTCACCCACTCCCCTCCCTGAGTGGGAAACGTCCGGTCACCCCAAGCCGGACGTTGACCGCCCCGGTGTTTTTCCCCCTTTTGACACCGGGGCACCCTTGACCCCGGCCCTGATGGGCCGGGGTTTTTTATTGCCCGTG
>SLND01000056.1 GCA_007133205.1 Natronospiraceae bacterium
AGCAGCAGTTGCTCGAAGCGTTCCGGACGCCGGAAGGCATCGCAGCCTTCGAGCAGTTTCATGATCGTGCCCGGGCGTAGCTGCATGCTGCGGTGCACGAGTATGTGCCAGCGCGAGACCATCAGGCCCAGGTCACGGTAGCGGTTGGGGATCCGCAGTCGCTCCGCCATGTCCCGGATCAGGGGCAGTCCGCGCTCGCCATGATGGTGATGGGATGGCCATTGCTCGGGCGGGGTCGCGGCCTTGCCCAGGTCATGGACCAGGGCGGCAAAGCGGACTTCGAGGTCGTTCGTCAGCCGTGCGGCCTGTTCCACCACCAGCAGGGTGTGGACGCCGCTGTCGATTTCCGGGTGCCAGCGCCGGGGCGCGGGCACGCCGAACAGGGCATGGACTTCCGGAAACAGTACCCGCAGCGCACCGCATTCAAGCAGTACTTCGAAGAACACCCAGGGGGTCGGTGCTTCCAGTGCCCGCCGGGTCTCGTCCCAGACCCGTTCCGGGCTGAGTGCTTCCAGTTCGCCGCTTGCGGCAATCTCCCCCATCAGTGCACGGGTGTCGGGCGCGAGCGCGAAGCCGAGCTGGTGCAGGCGGGCGGCGAAGCGGGCGACCCGCAATACCCGCAGCGGATCTTCGGCAAAGGCCGGTGTGACATGACGCAGCAGGCCCGCGTCCAGGTCCCGTCGCCCGCCATAGGGATCGATCAGTTCCCCGTTGGGGGTCTCGGCCATGGCATTGATGGTGAGATCGCGGCGGGCGAGATCCTGTTCCAGGCTGACCTCGGGTGAGGCGTGGAATTCAAAGCCGTGATGGCCGTGTCCGCTCTTGCGTTCGGTCCGCGCAAGGGCGTGTTCCTCGCCCGTGCGTGGATCAATGAATACCGGAAAGTCACGGCCCACCGGCTGGTATCCGGCGGCATGCATCGCCTCCGGCGTGCTGCCCACCACCACCCAGTCCCGTTCTCTTGGTGTCAGTCCCAGCAGCCGGTCCCGGACCGCGCCGCCGACAAGATAGCGTTCCATCCCACCAGTGTACGGGGCCGGCGGGCATTTGACATCGATTAGGTCTCTCCCTAAGCTTGCGCCGGTCCGCTGTATTGGGGGGCGGACACTGACCCGATCCGGATCATCTTCATGCCTCCGTTGGGGAACGGAATTGAAGGGCAGGGGATGCGAGGGCGGGTCAGCGAACAACAACAGGGCCGGCATTGCACGCCGTTGCATGACCGGGCCGGTATTGCGAAAGGGGGGAACTCACCGTGGAGAAGATCCATCACGCGGCGCCGTCCGGCGTCCATGGCGTGCGTGCGCGCCTCTGTGCCCTGTCCGTGGCTGCCATTCTCATCCTTGTTTCCGGTGCTGCAAGCGCGCAGCCCGATGGCCTCAAGTGGTTTCTCGCCAACCAGACCTATCACCTGCATGTGGAGCGGGCCACGCTCGGTCTGTCCGATACCGACGGCATTGCCACGGACATGCAGGAGCAGGGTCACGAAGTGGACTCGGTACGTACAGGAAGTGCCGCACGTGGCTGGATCGTGACCACCCAGATGCAGCTTGACCCGCGCTGGGGCGTGGAAGCCGGCGGTGCCCAGCTCACCGCCGGTGGTGTCAGCCTGGAAGGCCGCTCCGACGAACCCGAAGTCTTGCTGGAAGATCTGGTCGAGCAGGTACCGGTGGCCGCTTCGGGGCCGCTGATCGGGGTTACCTGGCGGGCCTCCCTGGCGGATGCCTTTGGGCTGACTGCGCCGTTCGCTCATCAGATCCGGCTCGAGACCCGGGCCGGACTGATGTTCTGGAGCGGTTCGGTGCGCCTGTCCTGGGAGGGGGAGGAGGCGCAGCACAATCTCAGCGGTACTGACCCCTACGTGGTGCTCGGTGTGAGCTATCAGTTATCCCGAAATTTCGATGTGGCGCTTTCCTGGCGTCACATGGAAACCGACTGGGAACAGAGCGGACCCGGTCTCAGTGCGGCCTGGCAGTTCTGGTGATATCCGTTAAGCGGATGGATCCTGCGCTGGGGAGCAGGCCTTGAAGCAAGAGTACGTGTTTGAAAGTACAAACCAAATAAAAGGGGGAAAATCATGGGTGCCTATCACGCCATGGAACGGCCCGTTGCCGGCCTTGTCCTGCTGCTGTCGTCATTGTCGATCGTCGGTGGTTGTGATGATGATCAGAGTTCAGAAATCGAGGCCGACGGCGAGCTGCATCTCATCTACCTGGACATCTACCATTTCGAAGGTGAAGGGCTGGAGATCAAGCTAACGGCAGAAGACGAAGATGAAGTTCTAAAACCGGATCTGCCCGGTGCCCACGACTTCGAAACCGAGCTGGAAACCGCGACCGAGTATGAGGTCGAGATCGTGGCGCAGCCGGTCAACCCGCAACAGACCTGTGAGCTTCCAGAGCCCGAGGGTGTGGTCGAGGGACGCACCGCAATTGACGTGAAGTGCGTGACTGAAGCCTATCCCGTGGGTGGCCATGTCGAGGGGCTGCAGGGTGCCGAGCTCGAACTGCACCTGAACAACGAGCAGACGGTGACCCTGGATGCGGATGGGGAATATGAGTTCGAAGCGACTGTGCCCGACTCCGAGGATTATCGGGTGCGCATTCTCGAACAGCCCACCGGTCCCCTGCACGAATGCGGACCCATGGATATCGAAGGGACCATCGATCAGGCGCCCGTTGAGGATGCGGACTTTACCTGTGAACTCCGGCACTTCGAAGTGCAGGGTACGGTCGATGGACTCGAGGGCGATCCGGTGACCGTGGGCCTGGAATGGGATGAAGGCACCGAGGAGCTTTCGCTCGAGGAGAACGGCGAGTTCTCCTTTGACCCCGCGCTCCCCGACCAGACTGAGTTCGAGGTCAATGTCCTGGCCGAGCCTGAAGTCCCGAGTCAGCAGTGTTCAGTCCAGGGCGGTAGCGGTCAGATTGACGAAGCCCACCATGCCGAACTGGAGATCAGTTGTGTGACCCGCTCGTTCGAAGTCCGCGGCTCACTGGAAGGGCTGGAGGGAGATGAGCTGGTTCTGGAGCTGACGGGGCCCGGCTCCGGCCAGGAGCTTGCTCTCAGCAGCAATGGCGAGTTCAGTTTTCCCCAGCCGCTGCGCGATCTGAGTGACTTCGAGGTCCAGGCCAGTGCCCATCCGGGAAATCCCAGCCAGACCTGTGAAGTGTACGGCGGTGAAGGCCAGATTGGCGGGGCACACTACGAAGACGTCCAGGTCCAGTGCACCACCGATGAATTCGAGGTGGGCGGATCGGTCAACGGCCTTGAGGGTGAAGGCCTCCAGCTGGAAATGAGTGCGGACAGCGGCGGACAGCACCTGGACGTGTCGGAGAACGGAAGTTTTGAATTCGGCGATTCAGTGCCCGATCACGAATCCTTTTCGGTCGAGGTCGCGAACCAGCCGGCTGGTCCTGTGCAGGACTGCCAGGTGACCAATGGTACGGGCCAGATCGATGGCGCTTCCTACATGGATATCGAGGTCGATTGTGTCACTGAAGAGTTTGCCGTCGGCGGACAGCTTACGGGATACGACAGTACTGACGATCTGGTGATCGAACTGTCCGGTGGCACGAGCCAGAGCCTGAGTCTGTCCTCCAATGGCAGTTTTGAATTTCCCGATCCCCTGCCGGATCAGACCGAATTCGCTGTCTCCATCGAATCCCAGCCGGACGGTATTCCGGTGCAGGACTGCGAGATTGATGGCGCGGACTCGTTCACCGACAGCCTGGAAGGGCAGGACTATCTCGATCTCGATCTCCAGTGCGAAGACAAGCTGTTCGATGTCGAGGTCTCCGCACCGGACCTGGAGGGCGACCGGATCATCGTCAGTCTGGATGGCACGAACCGGGAGCTGACCCCTTCCAATAACACTCGTACCTATTCCGCCGCGATCCCGAGCCATGACCAGCACCAGATCGATGTCGTCGAGGGTCGCCCCGACGAGCCCAACCAGATCTGTGACGGAGATGCACCGCATTTCTTCGAGGTGAACAATCGGGATGACAATCCGGTCGAGGTGACGGTGGATTGTGAGACCAAGACCTATCCGGTTCGGGTTAGGCGCAGCGGGGATTTCGGCAACGGTCTCCGTGTCGAAATGTCGGGGGAGGAGCTGAGTCTCGACAGCAACATCACGCGGACCTTCAATACCGAGATCAAGGACCACGATTCCTATTCCGTCCAGAAAGTGAGCGGCTCGGAGAATTCCAGTGGCCGCAATCAGGAATGCCTGCTGAGCAATGCCAGTGGCATGATTTCCGGCGGTGCGGAAATCGTCGATGTCGATTGCCGGGACGCCTACGATGTCAGCGGGACGGTAATCTGGGACGAATTTGACGAATGTCCACCAGGTGAAGTTTGTTACATTCCTGACGATGCAAGCCCTTCCGAATCCGACACAAGGACTGATTCGGATTCCCCGGTTGTGGCTCCTGCCGGATCGACGGTGTCCATTCGCCTGAGCGGTGGTCG
>SLND01000006.1 GCA_007133205.1 Natronospiraceae bacterium
CTGCGACCAAGAAGACTGCGACCAAGAAGACTGCAGCGAAGAAGACCGCGGCCAAGAAGACTGCTGCCAAGGAGGTTGCGACCAAGAAAACCGCAGCGAAGAAAAGTGCTCCGGCAGCAGCCAAGGGTCAGGTCAAACTCACTCTGGTCCGCAGCATGCACGGTCGCCTGAAGAATCATCAGGCCTGTGTGCGCGGCCTGGGTCTGCGTCGCATGCATCAGACGGTGAGCGTGGCCGATACTCCTGAGAACCGGGGCATGATCAACAAGGTTTCCTACCTTCTCCAGGTGGAGGAAGGCTGATATGCGTCTCAATGAACTCAAACCCGCCGAAGGCAGCCGCCCGGAACGCACCCGCGTTGGCCGGGGCGCTGGCTCCGGCAAGGGAAAGACTGCGGGCAGTGGCCACAAGGGACAGCTCGCTCGCTCGGGTGGCAGGACCATCGTCGGTTTCGAGGGTGGTCAGATGCCCTTGCAACGCCGCCTCCCGAAGGTGGGCTTTCATTCCCGTCGTGCCACGCGTGCTGATGAGGTGCGTCTGGATGAACTGGCCCGAATCCAGGAAGACGTCATTGACCTCGCCGCCGTGCGCCGTGCCGGCTACGTTCACGCACGGGCGGAACGCGTGAAAATCATCGCGAGTGGCAAGCTGGAACGGGCGGTCACCGTCAAGGGGTTGATCCCGACCCGGGGCGCGCGCAAGGCGATCGAGAAAGCAGGCGGAAAGGTCGAGGAGTAATCTATGTCCGCGGGCAGCGCAGTTCCGGGGAATCTGGGGTCAATCGGTAAGGCCACCGAGGTCAGGCAGCGCCTGCTGTTCGTCCTTGGCGCGATGATCGTCTTCCGCATTGGTGCGCATATTCCTGTGCCGGGGATTGACCCGGTCCAGATGTCGGAACTGTTCGAGGCCCAGCGCGGAACCATCCTCGACATGTTCAACATGTTCTCCGGGGGTGCGCTCGAGCGCTTCAGTCTGTTTGCCCTCGGCATCATGCCCTATATCTCCTCGGCCATTATCATGCAGCTGATGACGGCCGTGATTCCTCGGCTCAAGGAGCTGAAGAAGGAGGGCGAAGCGGGACGTCGGAAGATTACCCAGTACACCCGCTACGGCACGGTGTTTCTTGCGACCTTCCAGTCGATCGGGGCTTCGGTCGCGCTGGCGAATCAGGGTGTGTCCATCATTCCGGCACCCCAGTTCGTCTTTGTCTGTGCTGTCACTCTGGTGACCGGGACCATGTTCCTGATGTGGCTGGGTGAGCAGATTACCGAACGAGGTGTCGGTAACGGTATTTCCCTGATCATTTTCGGCGGGATCGTGGCCGGACTGCCGTCCGCACTCGCCGGCACGCTGGAACTGGTGCGCACCGGCGAACTGCAGACCATGTTCGCCATCGTGCTGTTCTTCCTTGCCTTGGGCGTGCTGACCTTCGTGGTCTTCATCGAGCGAGGGCAACGGCGTATCACGGTCAATTACGCCAAGCGGCAGCAGGGACGCAAGATGATGGCCGGGCAGAGTAGCCATCTACCCCTGAAGCTGAACATGGCCGGGGTCATTCCGCCCATCTTCGCTTCCAGCATCATCCTGTTCCCGTCCACCCTGATCGGGTGGACCCAGGACCGGGGACCGGAGTGGATTCAGATGGCGGTGCAGTCCCTGCAACCGGGGCAACCGGTGTATACGCTGTTCTACGCCAGCATGATCATGTTCTTCTGCTTCTTTTACACCGCCCTGGTATTCAATAGCAGGGATACGGCGGACAATCTGAAGCGCTCTGGTGCTTTCATTCCCGGTATCCGCCCCGGGAGACAGACGGCGGACTACGTGGACTCGGTGTTGTCTCGCCTGACCCTCTGGGGGGCGATCTACGTGACAGCGGTCTGTCTGCTGCCCGAGTTCCTGATCATGAACTGGAATGTGCCCTTCTACTTTGGTGGCACATCCCTGCTGATTATCGTGATCGTGTCCATGGACTTCATGTCGCAGCTGCAGGCTCACATGATGTCGCACCAGTATGACGGCCTCCTCAAGAAGGCCAATCTGAAGGGTTACGGAGGCGCCGGTCGGCCGCGCTAAGCCGAGGCGGAGCCCGGGACAGGAGAGAGATCATGAAGGTTCGAGCATCAGTCAAGAAAATCTGCCGCCATTGCAAGATCATCCGGCGCGGCGGCGTGGTGCGGGTCATTTGCACTACCGATCCCCGGCACAAGCAGCGCCAGGGCTGATCGGGCGTCGCGCTCGTTGATTTTGGCGGGATTTTTCGATATATTGGCGCGTTTCCACGCGCAAACGTGAAGGCCGCGCGCGTCGCGCTGCGGCAGGTCCAAAACGCAGGAGTCGAGCCGAATGGCGCGTATAGCAGGCATCAATATCCCCGTGCAGAAGCATGTGGGGGTCGCCCTGACCACGATCTACGGGATCGGACCCACCCGTGCCCGTCAGATCTGCGAGGCGGCAGGGGTGGCACCGGACGTCAAGGTGCGCGATCTCAACGACGGCGAGGTGGACAAGATCCGCAGCCTGGTCGGCAATTTCGTCGTGGAGGGTGACCTTCGCCGCGAGGTGTCGATGAACATCAAGCGGCTCATGGATCTCGGTTGCTACCGGGGCGTGCGCCACCGTCGCGGATTGCCGCTGCGCGGGCAGAAGACGCAGAAGAATGCCCGGACCCGCAAGGGGCCGCGGCGCCCGGTCCGCAACTGAAGCCTGCGGACCCCGATTGGCGCTTCACAGATGGCGCCTGAACGATTCGGCTTGCAAAATTCCGGGTCTGAAGACCCAAGAACTGAGACAACCTGAGGCAGCTTGAGCCATGGCCAAAGCCGGCACAAAGACACGCAGAAAAGTGAAAAAGACGGTGGTGGACGGAATCGCCCACATCCAGGCGTCGTTCAACAACACCGTTATCACGATCACTGACCGCCAGGGTAACGCCCTTTCATGGGCCACCTCCGGCGGCTCCGGTTTCCGCGGTTCGCGCAAGAGCACACCCTTTGCCGCCCAGGTGGCTGCTGAACGGGCCGGGCAGGGTGCTCAGGATTACGGCGTCAAGAATCTGGAGGTCCGGGTGAAGGGCCCGGGACCGGGCCGCGAGTCCGCCGTTCGGTCCCTGAATAATACCGGCTTCCGGATCACCAATATCACTGATGTGACACCCATTCCGCACAACGGCTGCCGCCCCCCCAAGAAGCGGCGAGTCTGACAGCTCAGGAACCGCCGCCACGCTGGCGGCCGGGTAGCGAAGAGAATCGGAGCAGAACGCAGATGGCAAGATATATCGGACCAACATGCAAGCTGGCGCGCCGTGAGGGCACCGACCTGTTCCTCAAGAGCGGCGTGCGCCCGCTGGAGTCCAAGTGCCGAATCGATTCGGTACCGGGTCAGCACGGCAACCGCCGGGGGCGGATTTCTGATTACGGCCTTCAGCTACGCGAGAAGCAGAAGCTGCGGCGCATGTATGGTGTTCTGGAACGCCAGTTCCGGATTTATTACAAGCGCGCGGCCCAGCGCAAGGGCTCGACCGGTGAAAACCTGCTGAGCCTGCTGGAATGCCGCCTCGATAACGTGGTTTATCGCATGGGCTTTGCGTCCACGCGTGCCGAGGCCCGGCAGCTCGTCAACCACAAGGGCATCCTGGTGAACGGAGAGATCGTCAATATTCCGTCCTATCAGGTTCAACCGGATGACGTGATCAGTGTTCGCGACCGGGCGAAGAAGCAGTTGAGGGTGCAGTCGGCGTTCGATATGGCCAAGGAAACCGGCTTCCCCGAGTGGGTCGAGATGGACGAGAAGAAGATGTCGGGCCTGTTCAAGACGGTTCCCGACCGCTCGGAAATCCTGCCCGACATCAACGAGAATCTCGTGGTTGAGCTCTACTCCAAGTAATTGCGGGGACAGACCTGAAATGGCATTCGTCAAGGAATTACTCAAGCCGCGGCTTGTTGAAGTCAAGAACATCTCCGAGAACCACGCACGGGTGGTGCTGGAGCCCCTGGAGCGGGGCTTTGGTCATACCCTGGGTAACGCCCTTCGCCGGGTGTTGCTGTCTTCCATGCCCGGGGCTGCCGTAGTGGATGCCGAAATCGAAGGCGTGGTCCACGAGTACAGCACCATCGAGGGTGTCCAGGAAGACGTGCTCGAGATTCTCCTGAATCTCAAGGGCCTGGCGGTTCGTCTGCATGAGCGTGACGAGGCCACCCTGACCCTGTCCAAGAAGGGGCCGGGTACCGTCACCGCAGCCGATCTGCAGACCGATCACGAGCTGGAAATCTTCAATCCGGATCTGGTGATCGCGCACCTGAACGACAGCGGTGCCCTGGACATGAAGCTGACGGTGCGCCGTGGTCGGGGTTATGAACCGGCCACCCAGCGTGATGGCGTGGAGGAAGAGGGCCGGCCGGTCGGGCGGCTGCATCTTGACGCCACCTACAGCCCCATCCGTCGTGTCTCCTACACCGTGGAAAGCGCCCGTGTGGACCAGCGCACGGACCTGGACAAACTGCTGATCGACATTGAGACGAATGGCGGGATCGACCCGGAGGAGGCCATCCGCCGCGCTGCCACCATTCTGAGTGAGCAGCTTTCGGTCTTCGTTGATCTTGAAGACAGCGAGGAAGTCGGTGAGGACGAAGACAGCCAGATCGATCCCGTCCTGCTGCGCTCGGTGGATGAACTGGATCTGACCGTGCGTTCCGCCAACTGCCTGAAGGCGGAAAGCATTCATCACATTGGTGATCTGGTGCAGCGCACCGAGGTGGAGCTTCTCAAGACGCCGAATCTCGGCAAGAAGTCGCTCACCGAGATCAAGGATGTCCTGGCCCAGCATGGGTTGTCACTGGGCATGAAACTCGAGAACTGGCCGCCGGCCAGTCTTCAGTCTCGCAAGCGTGCCTCGGCCTGAACAGCCGCGGCGTCTACACCGAATTACGAGCAGGAATAAGTCATGCGTCATCGCAAATCCGGACGTCAACTGGGACGGGTAAGCAGCCATCGCAAGGCCATGTTCCGCAACATGGCGGCATCGCTGCTGCGTCACGAACAGATTCGCACCACCGTGCCCAAGGCCAAGGAATTGCGCCGGGTGGTCGAGCCGCTGATCACGCTGGCCAAGAATGACAGCGTGGCGCGTCGCCGGCGGGCTTTCGATCGCCTGCGCGATCGCGAGATGGTGACCAAGCTGTTCACCGATCTCGGCCCGGCGTACAAGGAGCGGCCCGGGGGGTACACGCGCATCCTCAAGTGTGGCTTCCGCAATGGCGATGCCGCTCCCATGGCCATTGTGCAGCTTGTTGACCGCGCCGAGCCGGAAGAAGACGCGGACGAGGAAGCGGCTGGCTGAACACTCGACAGAGCAATTTGACACACAGAAAACCGGGCCTGAGCGCCCGGTTTTTTGTGCGCTCCAGATCGCCCCGGTATTACCGACCGCTGTGGAGGCGGCCCCAGGGGCCGAGGACCAGGAGAAATTCGCTCTCAGGACGCTGAGATGCGACCAAGGCGGGTCTTCAAGGCCATACCCCCCAGACCTGAGCCCTGCTACCGTTGGTTAGTGGCAAAAAGAAAGCCCGCACCCCCGTGGGGATGCGGGCTTATGGCGCAGGCGGCTCGGTGCGTCAGGAGCCGGTCTTCTTGAGCTCCGGGTCGCTGCTGGCCTTTTCGGCCGGGTCGAAGCCCAGATGGGCGCCGAGCCAGCGTTCGCCCTGCTTGAGGTCCCAGCCCTTGCGCCGGCAGTAGTCCTCGAGCTGATCACGCTGGATCGCACCGACTCCGAAATAGGTCGAGTCGGGATGGGCAAAATAGAAGCCGGAAACCGACGCGCCCGGGTACATGGCAAAGTTCTCGGTCAGCTTCATGCCGGTCTGTTCCTCGACTTGCAGCATGTCCCAGAGGGTGGCCTTTTCGGTGTGCTCCGGGCAGGCCGGATAACCGGGGGCGGGGCGAACTCCGCGGTACTTTTCCTTGATAAGGGCCAGATTGTCGAGCGACTCGTCTGCGGCGTAGCCCCAGTACTCGCGCCTTACTCTCTGGTGCAGGTATTCGGCAAAGGCCTCGGCAAGGCGGTCCGCCAGCGCCTCGACCATGATGGCGTTATAGTCGTCGCCATCGTCCTGGAATGCCTTGGAGCGTTCCAGGCTCTTTTCACCGGCGGTGACGGCAAAGCCCCCGATCCAGTCAGTCACGCCCGATTCACGTGGCGCGATGAAATCCGAAAGGGCATAGTTCGGCTTGCCTGTCGGGCGTTCGAATTGCTGGCGCAGGAAGTGATAGCGGAAGCGCTCCGCTCCGTTCTCGTCGAGCACCACCACGTCGTCGCCCTCGGCCACGGCGGGGAAGATGCCGCAGATCCCCTTGGGGTTGAACCACTCTTCCTCCTGGATGCGGTCGAGCATGTTCGCCGCATCATCCAGCAGGTTGCGGGCCGCCTCGCCCTTGTCCGGATCGTCGAGGACCTTGGGATAGCTGCCCTTGATCTGCCAGGTGTGCAGGAAAGGTGTCCAGTCAATGTATTCGCGAAGGGTGGCCACCATCGGCGTTTCCACCGGCAGCAGGCCAGTCTCCTTCGGGGTATCCGGCGGATTGGCCTTCGGATCCCACTGGAAGCGGTTGGCCCGTGCGCTCTCCAGGTCGAGATAGGTACGCCCGGTCTTGCGGTTCTTGCGGCGCTCACGTAGCCGATCGTGTTCCTGGCGAATCTCTTCGATGTAATCGTCGTGGCGGGTGTCGCTCAGGAGCTTGGAGACGACGCCGACCGCCCGCGAGGCGTCCTTCACGTGGACCACCGGTTGTTCGTACTCGGGATCAATCTTGAGCGCGGTGTGGGTCGGCGAGGTGGTGGCGCCGCCAATCAAGAGCGGCAGCTTGAACTCGCGCCGCTGCATGTCCTGGGCGACCCGTACCATCTCGTCCAGCGAGGGCGTGATCAGACCCGACAGGCCGATGATATCGGCGTTCTCTTTCTCTGCCGTATCCAGAATCTTGTCCGGCGGTACCATCACGCCGAGATCGATCACCTCGTAGTTGTTGCACTGCAGGATGACGCCGACGATGTTCTTGCCAATGTCGTGGACGTCGCCCTTGACGGTGGCCATGACCACCTTGCCCTTGGTCTGGTCCTCGCCCTCTTTCTTTTCGGCCTCGATGTAGGGCAGGAGATAGGCCACGGCCTTCTTCATCACCCGGGCGGACTTGACCACCTGGGGCAGAAACATCTTGCCGTCGCCGAACAGGTCGCCGACCACGCCCATGCCGTCCATGAGCGGGCCTTCGATCACCTCCAGGGGGTGGTCGTGGCGCTGTCGGGCTTCCTCGGTATCTTCGTCCACGTAATCGATAATGCCGTGGACGAGCGCGTGCTCGAGGCGCTTTTCCACCGGAGCATCGCGCCAGGCCGTATCCTGTTCGCGCTGGATGCCGCCCTGGCCGCGCCACTTCTCGGCCTCCTCGAGGAGCCGATCGGTGGCGTCGGGGCGGCGGTTGAGGATCACGTCCTCGCAGAGCTCGCGCAGGGTCGGATCCAGGTCGTCGTAGACCGCGAGCTGGCCGGCGTTGACGATGGCCATGTCCAGTCCCGCCTTGATGGCGTGGTACAGGAATACCGAGTGCATGGCCTCGCGCACCGGCTCGTTGCCGCGGAAGGAGAAGGACACGTTCGACAGCCCGCCACTGGTGCGCACGCCGGGGAGCTGCTCCTTGATGTCGCGCACCGCCTCGATGAAGGCGACCCCGTAGTCGTTGTGCTCGTCGATCCCGGTCGCCAGGGCAAAGATATTGGGGTCGATTACAATGTCTTCGGGCTTGTAACCCGCCTTCTCGGTCAGGAGCTTGACCGCCCGCCTGGAAATCTCGACCTTGTGCTCGCGGGTCTCCGCCTGGCCCTGCTCGTCGAAGGCCATGACCACCACGGCCGCGCCGTAACGCTTGATGCGGCGGGCCTTGTCGAGGAAGTCCTCTTCGCCCTCCTTGAGGCTGATGGAGTTGACGACCGCGCGGCCCTGGACGCACTGCAGGCCGGTTTCGATGATCTCCCAGCGCGAGGAGTCGATCATCACCGGCACCCGCGAAATGTCGGGCTCGCTCGCGATCAGTTCCAGGAACTTGCGCATCGCCTCGACCCCGTCGAGGAGGCCGTGGTCCATGTTGACGTCGATGACCTGGGCGCCGTTCTCCACCTGCTGGCGGGCCACTTCCAGCGCCGTCTCATAATCATCGTTCTCGATCAGCTTGCGGAAACGGGCCGAACCGGTGACGTTGGTGCGTTCACCGATGTTGACAAAACCGGTGGTCTCGTCAACCGTCAGTGGCTCCAGCCCGGACAGGCGGAGTGGTGGAATTCTTTGCTGTTTTTGTCGCTCGCTGCTCATGAAGCCTCCCTGGCGGTCTGCTCGAGACGCGCAAGCCGCGGCGCCTTGCCCTCGCATACCTTGCGGATCGCGGCCATGTGTTCGGGCGTGGTGCCGCAGCAGCCGCCAATGATGTCGATCAGGCCCTTGTCGGCCCATTCCGCGATCAGACCGGCCATCTGCTCCGGGCTCTGGTCATATTCACCGAGCTCGTTGGGCAGGCCGGCATTCGGATGCGCGCTGACCGGGCAGTCAGCGACCTCACCCAGCTCGACCACGTACTGGCGCAGGTCCTCGGCGCCCAGGGCGCAGTTGAGTCCCACGCTGAAGGGCCGGGCGTGCTGGACGCTGTACCAGAAGGCCTCCACGGTCTGCCCCGACAGGGTCCGCCCGCTCGCGTCGGTGATGGTGGCCGAGATCATCAGCGGCGGGCGTTCCCCGCGCTCCTCGGCGAGCTCGTCCAGGGCGTAGATCGCGGCCTTGCAATTCAGGGTGTCGAAGATGGTCTCGATCATGACCAGATCGACACCGCCGTCCATCAGGCCCTCGGCCGCCTCGCGGTAGATCTCCACCAGTTCCGGAAAGCGGATGGCGCGCTTGCCCGGGTCGTTGACGTCCGGCGAGATCGAGGCTGTTTTCGTGGTGGGGCCGAGTACGCCCACCACGTAGCGCGGCTGCCCGGTTTCCTCGGCCACCTTTTCGGCAGCGCGGCGGGCGATCCTCGCGCCTTCCACATTCAGCTCCTTGGTGATCTCCTCCAGGTTGTAATCGGCCTGGGAGACCCGGTTGGAGTTGAAGGTGTTGCTCTCGACCAGATCCGCGCCGGCGCGCAGGTACTGCAGGTGCAGTTGCTCGATCCTGTCCGGCTGGGTGAGGTTGAGCAGATCGTTGTTGCCCTGCAGCTCGTCCTCGTGATCCTTGAAGCGTTCGCCGCGGAACTGGTCCTCGCTGAGGCCCAGGGTCTGGATCTGGGTGCCCATGCCCCCGTCCAGTTGCACGATCCGCTCGGAGAGTGCCTTGTACAGTGCCTCTGTCATATCAGGCGGTCCTCTTCTTGCTCTCGTCGGCATCCGCCGGCGGGCGCACGCTTTTCAGGGAGGCCTTGCCGCGTCCGGGGCAGATCCCGAGCATCCGGCAGACTCCCTTGACCAGCTCCCAGCGGTTGAGGGTGTAGAAATGAAATTCGTCCACGCCCTCGGCCTGGAGCTGCATGCATTGTTCGGCGCACACCGTCTGGGCCACGAGCTTGCGGGTACCCGGCGTATCGTCCAGGCCGTCGAACAGCTCGCGCATCCAGTCCGGCATGTTGGCCCCGCACATCGCGCTGAACTTGTCGATGGTGTTGAAGTTGTGAATCGGCATGATGCCGGCGGCGATCGGTACATCGATTCCCGCGGCACGCACCCGGTCCCGCCAGCGCAGGAAGGTGTCGTTTTCAAAGAAATACTGGGTCGCAATCCGGTCGGCACCCGCATCCACCTTCTTCTTCAGGTACTCGACATCGTCCTCGGCAGACTTGGCGTTGGGGTGCACTTCCGGGTAGCCCGCCACGGTAATGTCGAAATCACCGACCTTCTTGAGCGCCTCCACGAGGGGCGCCGAGCCCGCGAAACCGTCCGGATGGGGCTGGAATACGTCCTCTCCCTGCGGCGGGTCGCCCCGCAGGGCCACCAGGTGCCGGATACCCGCATCCCAGAAGCCTCGGGCCGTGTCGAGCACTTCGTCGCGACTGGCGTCGACACAGGTCAGATGGGCCGCGCCGATCAGGCTGGTATCGCGCAGAATGCCTTCCACCGTCTCCTGGGTCTTTTCGCGGGTCGATCCGCCGGCGCCGTAGGTCACTGATACGAAGCGCGGGGCCAGGGGCTCGAGTTCCCGCACGCTTTCCCAAAGTCGGGTCTCCATCTTCTCCGTCTTGGGCGGAAAGAACTCGAAGGAAACCTTGATCTGTCCTTCTTCGTCCTTCCGCCAATTTCGACAGGCTTGTGTACTCATGATTTTCTCGTCTTCCCGTTGCGTTCGGTGACAAAATAAGGCCCCGCCAGACACCCTGTTTGCGGCGCCGGATAGGCTGTACGGGTTTGATCAAGGGCGAGGGGAGAACCCCGTCAATGCGACTGGAAGCGGGGCAACCGCTTTAGCCGCATTTCTTGAGCGCCCGCAAGCTGGTGTCAAATCGGCGCTATCTGTTTTTTTGGCTGCTTTTGGCGTCTGGCAATCGGCGCCATATCCTTGTTTTTCCGGCGCCAGAAGATGTACAACCTTGCTCCAGTACCGTTTCAAAGTCAAATTGAAGCTGTATATCCATACACCTTTTTTGCGCCTGCCTGGCTCCTGGAGGTCCCGCCATGTCGATGAATTACAAGGCTTATTCCATTCTCCTGCTGGCATTTGTCGTGTCCGCAGGCACCGCCCAGGCCTGGGATCGGTTCGAGGGCCCTCAGGTGAGCCGGTCCGAAGTGCTGGGCGAGCATGCCATGGCCGCCACCAGCCAGCCCCTGGCGACCCAGGTGGCCGTGGAAGTGATGCGCGATGGCGGCAATGCGATCGATGCGGCCATCGCCGCGAATGCCATGCTCGGCCTGGTGGAGCCCACCGGCAATGGCATCGGGGGTGACCTCTTCGCCATTGTCTGGGATGCGGAAGAAGAAGAGCTCCACGGACTCAATGCCAGTGGTCGCGCGCCACAGGACATGACCATCGAGTGGTTCGAGGAGCAGGGTTATGACCGCATCCCCCAGCGTGGCCCGCTGCCGGTCTCGGTTCCCGGTGCGGTGGATGGCTGGTTCGAACTCCACGAGGCCTTCGGCGAAGTGTCCATGGAGCGAATCCTGGCCCCCACCATTGAATACGGGGAAAAGGGCTTTCCGGTCACCGAGATGATTTCCTACTACTGGCCGCGCAACGTCGCGGTGCTGGAAGAATACGAGAACTTCAGCGAGACCTTCACCATTGATGGCCGGGCCCCCGAGAAGGGAGAGCGCTTTCGCAATCCGGATCTGGCCAATACCCTGCGCAAGGTGGCCGAAGGCGGGCGGGAGGCCTTTTACGAGGGCCCCATCGCCGAGACCATTGGTAATTACATGGAACGCCAGGGTGGTTTTCTGAGCGCCGAGGACATGGCTGCCCATGAATCAGAGTGGATCGACCCGGTCTCCACCGACTACCGTGGTTACGAGCTCCATCAGCTCCCGCCCAATACCCAGGGCATAGCCGCGCTGCAGATTCTCAATATCCTCGAGGAATGGGACATTGCCGAGTACGGGCTGGACAGCCCCGAGTATATCCATCGTTTTGTCGAGGCAAAGAAGCTCGCCTTCGAGGATCGGGCGCGCTATTACGCTGACCCCGAATTCAGCGACGTGCCGGTTGCGGAGCTGATCTCGAAGGAATATGCCGATCGCCGGCGGGAGAAAATCGACCTTGAACGGGCGGCCGACCAGTATCCGGCCGGTGACCCTCGCCTGAATGATGCCGACACCATCTATCTCACCACCGCGGATGGCGAGGGCAACATGGTCTCGCTGATCCAGAGCAACTACCGGGGCATGGGTTCGGGCATGACTCCGGACGGGCTGGGATTCATCCTCCAGAACCGCGCCGAGATGTTCAATCTCGATCCGGACCACCCCAATGCCCTGGAGCCGGGCAAGCGCCCCTTCCACACCATCATTCCCGGTTTTGTCACCAGGGACGGCGAACCCTGGCTCAGCTACGGCATCATGGGGGGCGGCATGCAGCCGCAGGCCCACGCCCAGGTGCTGATCAATCTGGTCGATTTCGGGATGAACCTGCAGGAGGCCGGCGACGCGCCACGCATCCGCCATGACGGCAGTTCCCAGCCCGAAGGGGATATGATGGAAGACGGCGGCGTGGTGGCCCTGGAGAGCGGCTTTTCCGACGAGACGGTGGAGGCCCTGCGAGACAAGGGCCATGAGGTTCGGGTGCGCGATGGCCATTTCGGCGGCTACCAGGCGATCAAGTATGACGCCGAGCAGGGCATCTTCTACGGCGCCTCCGAGCCGCGCAAGGACGGTCAGGCCTCCGGATTCTAGCTACAAGCCGCAAGCTCCAAGCTGCAAGCTTCAAAAGCCCGGGAATCCGGGCCGAGCGCCCGGCAGTCACCCCATCGGCGGTTTGCCGGCGGTTCTCGAGCACGGGCCCGTGGCAAGGCACGGCCAGCTCGAAGCTTGCGGCTTGAGGCTTGCAGCTAATGAGTAAGATATAATGGCGGGTTTCTCCTACATCTGAATGCAGGAACCCATGGCCTCCATCTCTATCCGCGGCGCCCGCACCCACAATCTCGACAACATCGACGTGGATCTGCCGCGGGACCGGCTGATCGTGATCACCGGTCTCTCGGGCTCGGGCAAGTCCTCGCTCGCCTTCGACACCATCTATGCCGAGGGGCAGCGGCGCTACGTGGAGTCGCTCTCCGCCTATGCCCGCCAGTTCCTGTCGATGATGGAAAAGCCGGACGTGGACGAAATCGAGGGCCTGTCCCCGGCCATTTCGATCGAGCAGAAGGCCACCTCGCATAACCCGCGTTCCACCGTGGGCACGGTGACCGAGATTCACGACTATCTGCGCCTGCTCTATGCCCGCACCGGCCAGCCCCGCTGCCCCGATCACGACATCAGCCTGGAAGCGCAGACGGTCAGCCAGATGGTCGATCAGGTCCTGGGCCTGGAGGAAGGTACCCGCTGCCTGCTGCTCGCCCCTGTCATCGACAACCGCAAGGGCGAGCACCAGCAGGTGCTCAAGGACCTGCGTGCCCGGGGCTTCATTCGCGCCCGGATTGACGGCGAAGTGGTGGAACTGGACGAGGTTCCGCAACTGGACCTCAAGCGCAAGCACAGCATCGAGGCGGTCGTGGACCGTTTCAAGGTGCGCCCGGATCTGTCCCTGCGCCTGGCCGAATCCTTCGAGACCGCGCTCAGCCTGTCGGAGGGCGTGGCACGGGTGGCCTTCATGGATGCCCCCGAACGCGAGCCACTCGTGTTCTCCGAACGCTTTGCCTGCCCGGAGTGCGGTTACAGCATTTCCGAACTCGAGCCACGCCTGTTTTCATTCAACAATCCGCACGGTGCCTGCAATGCCTGCGACGGGCTCGGGGTCAATCATTTCTTCGATCCCGAGCGGGTGGTGCGTGATCCCCACCTGAGTCTGGCCGGGGGTGCCATTCGTGGCTGGGATCGGCGCAATCCCTATTACTGGCGTCTGATCAAGGCCCTGGCCAGTCACTACGGCTTTGACCCGGAAACACCCTTCAACGAGGTGGATGAACAGGTACGCGAGGTCCTGCTGTGGGGGAGTGGTGAGGAGGAAATCGGTTTTGAATATCCCAGCCACCGGGGCGGTACCGTCACCCGGGAGCACCCCTTCGAGGGCATCCTGCCCAACATGGAACGCCGCTACCGCGAAACCGAGTCGAACATGGTTCGTGAAGAACTGGCCCGCTATGTCAGCAGCCGAACCTGTCCCGAGTGCGACGGGAGTCGCCTCAATCGCGGTGCCCGTCATGTCTTCGTGGCGGACCGCAGCCTGCCCGAGATCTCGGCCCTGTCGGTGGCCGAGGCAGCGGCCTTCTTCAAGGGGCTGAGCCTGCCGGGTCAGCGCGGAAGGATCGCGGAGAAGATCCTCAAGGAGATCGGTGACCGCCTAGGCTTCCTGGTGGACGTGGGCCTGGAATATCTCAGCCTCAATCGCAGCGCCGAGACGCTCTCGGGCGGCGAGGCCCAGCGCATCCGTCTGGCCAGCCAGATCGGCTCCGGCCTGGTCGGGGTGATGTATATCCTGGATGAGCCGTCGATCGGTCTCCACCAGCGCGACAACCGGCGATTGCTCAATACCCTTTTCCGCCTGCGTGATCTGGGCAATACCGTGATCGTGGTCGAACATGACGAGGAAGCCATCCGCAGTGCGGATCATGTCCTCGACATGGGTCCCGGAGCCGGCAATCACGGCGGCCGGGTGGTGGCCCAGGGGCTGCCGGAGGACATCGAGAGCAATGCCGCCTCACTGACCGGGCAATATCTGTGCGGGCATCGGCGCATCGAAGTACCGACAGAGCGCAAGCCGGTCGAGGAAGGCCATGAGCTGGTGCTGCGCAATGCCCGTGGGCACAACCTGCGCAATCTGGACGTGTCGGTGCCCCTGGGTGTGATGACTTGCGTGACCGGTGTTTCCGGTTCGGGCAAGTCGACCCTGATCAATGAAACCCTGTACAAGTATCTGGCCCGGGAAATCAACGGCTCTTCCGTGACACCGGCCGCCTGTGACGAAGTGGAAGGCATGGATGCCATCGACAAGGTGATCGATATTGATCAGAGCCCGATCGGGCGTACGCCGCGTTCCAATCCGGCAACCTATACCGGCCTGTTCACTCCGATCCGTGAGCTGTTTGCCGGTACCCCGGAGGCCCGCTCACGCGGTTACAAGCCGGGGCGTTTCAGCTTCAACGTCAAGGGCGGGCGTTGTGAGGCCTGTCAGGGGGATGGTGTCCTCAAGGTGGAAATGCATTTCCTGCCCGATGTCTATGTGCCCTGCGATATCTGCAAGGGCGCCCGTTATAATCGGGAAACCCTGGATGTCCGTTACAAGGGTCTGAGCATCTCGGAAGTGCTGGACCTGACCGTGGAAGAAGCCCTGGATTTCTTTCATGCCGTGCCGGTATTGCGGCGCAAGCTGGAAACCCTCATGGACGTGGGTCTCAGCTACATCCGCCTGGGGCAGAATGCCACCACCCTGTCCGGGGGCGAGGCCCAGCGGGTCAAGCTGGCGCGCGAGCTGTCCAAGCGTGACACCGGCCGCACGCTTTACATCCTGGATGAACCGACCACGGGCCTGCATTTTCATGACATCAACCAGCTGCTTGGCGTATTGCGCAAGCTGAGGGAAAACGGCAACACCGTGATTGTCATCGAGCACAACCTGGATGTGATCAAGACCGCGGACTGGATCATCGACATGGGACCGGAAGGCGGCGACGGCGGCGGCAGCGTGGTGGCCACCGGCACCCCCGAAGACCTGGCGGCCAATGAGTTTTCCCACACCGGACGTTTCCTGCGTGAAATCCTGGAAACCGGTGGTTCGGGCAAGAAGGCCCAGCGGGCGCGGGCGGGTCGGCAGGCCTAGGCGCGTTCAGTCCTCGTCGGCGGGGCGAAAGATCAGCTTCGTGTCACCCAGGCCGCCCTCCATGGCATTGCATTCGCCAAGTGCCAGGCGCTCCTCTTCGCTTCGGTATGATACGCGGGTGCCTTCCACGCACTCACCCAGCTGCTCCAGGGGAAGGGCTTCCTGACCTGCCGGCATGCCGGTGACACGTATGCCCTCGTCATCCACCTCGAGCTCGAACGCGCCCATCATGTCCAGTGCCATGGCAATGGTCTCGCGCTCGCTTTCATCTTCAATGGTATCCAGGGTTTCTTCCTGGTCCAGGAGCCAACGGCCTTCCGCGGGCAGCTCGGGTGCATCGGCACAGCCGGTCAGCAGGAGCAGCCCGGCAAGCAGGGTCAACAGTATTCGGTGTAATGGGTTCATTAGTAATGGGTTCATGATGCGGGATGCTCCAGGAACTGGACGGAGAAGCGTTCATCGGGGTCAGTCCAGACTTGTGTGACTTGCCAGCCGGCCTGCCTGGCCAG
>SLND01000070.1 GCA_007133205.1 Natronospiraceae bacterium
AAAGCCCGGGATACGGTCGAGAATCAGACCATTATACCCGCCAGAGGCATGCGCCCGAAACGCGAGGCCCCGGGGCCTGCATCAGTCGGAAAGCAAGGCACGCAATCGGGATCGATCGAGATGGCCGAAACAGACGACTTCCCCCTCGTGAACGAGTACGGGAATCCGGTCACCGAAGCGCCGCCGCAGCGCCGGGGACTCGTCCACGTCGACGATCCGGAGCTGCACTGCCCCGCCGCCTTCCTCGTCGATGCCGGCGCGCATCTCATCGCAGAGCCCGCACTCTTCCCGGACGTAGAGGGTCAATTCAATCATCGGCGAGCTCACTCCCTGGTATCTCCGGTCGTCGGCACCATCGGCAGGAAGAACGTATCGCCATCACGGCGCAGTTTGACGGGCACGGGCCCGTCGGCTCTTTCCTCGAGGGCACCCTCCAGTGCCTCGGGCGTGCCAACCCGAGTGCTTCCGATTCGAAGAATACGGTCTCCAGGGCGCAATTCGCTTTGCCCCTGAACCGCCAGCACTTCCAGCTCGGCCTGGCTCGCGGAGGCCGCGGCCCGCACGGTCAGGCCGAAAGTCGCCAGCTCCCGCCGGGACTCGGACTCGGCCTGTGCCTGGAGGATCAACACCCCGGGCTCACCCTCTCCCTCACGAATCACATGGACCTCCTGACCGGCAAGAGGACGAAGCAGGTCGGCGCGAAAATGTTCCGATACGGAACCGGTCACATCAGCCGGCGTCAAGCGGTCACCCGGGCGGATGCCCGCCTCCCAGGCGGGTCCCTCGCGGGCCACCCCGGTTACCTCGAGCCGGCCCGCATTCGCGTCCAGCTTCAGTCCCAGCCAACCAGCCTGGTCATGGTCGTTTTCATCAAGGCGGCTGAGCACTCTGGCGGCCAGCCAGCCCGGCACCGCGAATCCCAGCCCCGGTGTTCCGGCCTCACCGACAATCACCTGGGTCATCACCCCCACCACCCTGCCCGCCTTGTCGAGAACGGGTCCTCCCGAGGAGCCCGGATTGATTCCCAGCTCCACCTGGAGATAGGGGATGGCAGGCTCATTCCTGAAGAACCGGTCCACGCCGGTCACGTGACCGACAGCCAGGGTACCCGGGAAGCCATAGGGACCGCCAAGGCCCACGACCGGGGTCCCTACCGGCGGGGAATACTCGGCAAGCTCCAGCTCATGGCCCTTGACCGGGGCAACACGGATCAGGGCGAGGTCCGTACCGGGATCCTTTCCGAAAATCTGTACATCGGATTCGCTGTGGTCATGGAATACCGCACGAAGGTCCCGCCCGGCATCAATGACGTGGGCATTGGTGAAGGCCAGACCCTCGGAATTGACCAGAAAGCCACTGCCAAGGACATCATCGTCCCGGGCATCACGGATGATGAAGACGGCCCGGTGACTGTCTTCGTACAATCTGCCGATATCCGGACAGTCGGACAGCACCGGTGTCGGCAGGCAAAGCACGCTCGCCACGAAACCGACAAGGCCTGACCGTAATGGATTACCCATGAGCACTCCTACCCGCCCTGGGCCAGGCGAAACCGCCACGAAGCCCCGCACGCCGCTTCAGGCCGGCAACTCGCCCGCCTGACAGTCCCGGGGCCGTTGTTCAACACATTGGGTCACCGTCGGTTCGAAACGCCGTCCCAACGTACGCGAGGGAAGCAGCCAGCGGCGCACCAGGAGAAATACCAGCAGCATGCCCGCGAGGGCCCCGGCAACCGAAAAGGCTTCCCGGCCGCCGGAGAGCCCGTGACCGGCCAGCGCGCCGATTACCAGGCCCAGCAGTGGCAACGCGTAAACGAACAGGGCAGCCAGCAGCACGCTTCGTTCCGAAATACTGATGCGCACCAGTTCGCCCACGGCGTAGTCGTGAGGATTACGTGCCCGGACCCGATGGAGACGATTCCCCAGCCAGCGGCCGATCAGGCCTCCGCCGCAACCCCTGCCCTGGGCGCAGCGCGGGCAGTCCTTGCGGCTGCGGGCCTCGACCCAGGCGAATTCCCCCTCCCGTGCAACGATCCGCCCGGTCTCTTCAATCATTCCTCGTCGCCGGCCGCATCAGGCAGGCCCTTCACCGCCTCGGCCACCCGGCGAACCGTTTCGCTTGGCACTTCACCGACCACCGTAACCTGGTGCCCTTCCAGGGCCCGCCCATAGGCATTGGTCAGACCCATGCTGGAGATACCTTCCATGGCGGACTCGCCTTCGGCCAGTGCTTCGGCGAATATGGAGACACGTGCAAGACCGTCGGTCACGACCAGCTGGAACAGATCCTGCCCATCCTCTCGTGATTTGCGGGTACCGAATGAAATCCGGAAACCTTCCGGCAATGTATCCAGCTGCCAGGCTTCCGCTTCCTTCTGACCCTTTTCCCGGTCACGATCGGAATAGCTGGCACGGCGGGTATCGTAGGCTTCCCCATCACCGTCCAGGGTCGCTTCCAGCTGGGAATCGTCGATCTCGTCTTGAGGATCGAACTGGGTGAACATCAGCTTCCGAAGGGCCTCTCCGTCCCTGTCGACCAGCTCGGTTCGCAGGGGCATCCCGGTTTCCCGATCGATCCAGAAACGAAACCCGTAGCGGAGTTCATCCAGGGGCCGAATACCGATCACCTGGCAAGGCCGGCCCGCGACCCGATCGGCCCCCAGGTCCACCAGCTCGTAGGCGTCTGCAAAGCTGTCAGCGCCATCCTTGGCCACATGAGCGAAAAAGCGTGCCGAAGTCTGTCTCAGATCCAGTCGCTTTGTGTCCGCTTCTTCATGGACGCAGCGTACTTTCTTCTTGTCCCGCAGCACTTCCTGCTGGCTGCCGGTCAGGGAAAACAGGCGTTCCCGCGGTCCATCCGGACTGCCCCGGTGTACCACACCGAGGGTCTCGGTCCGACCATCCCCGATATGTACAAAAGTTCCGGTATAACTGATGGCGTCCACGGCCTCGGCCATGCGCTCCAGCCATTCAGCCGGGTACTGCGATGAATCATCCCGCTCACCCTCCGCCACGTCACTGGCCAGTACCGGCCCGGCCGAAAAACCGAGCCCACAGACAAGTACCGCCGCAGCGAGTGGCTGAAGCTTCATTCGGGATCACCCTCGGTTTCGGAATCCGGTTCGGACGCCGGGAGCTCCTCCCGGAACAGGCCGACCGACTGGTCCGTGTGATTGATCAGGTAGGTGTCGAGGCGCTGTCGAGTGGCAGCCTGGCCGGCGTCCCCACCCGCCGCGGGCCGGGGCTCGAACCAGTAGGCTGAACCACCCCAGGGCGTGCCTTCCGCACGATCTCCGGGAACCACGGTAACCGCTTCACTTTCAGTGGCTGGATCAGAATCGGTCGGACCCTGGAGGCTCAGGACCGCCACGGTGGCCACGGTGGCTGCCACCGCAACACCGGCGACGGGCCGGGTCCATTCCGGAGCTCGCCGGGCAGGCGTCACCGGCGGATCCTCCGCCTCGATTGCCGCTCGAACATCGTCGGCAATGTCAGCACCGATGGGCGTTTCCACCGCTTCTTCCACCAGCTCCCCGCATCGCTGGTAGCGCTCCCAGGCTGCCTTCAGCTCGGGGTCCCGCGCGAAGCGGCGCAACAGCAGTTTCGTTTCCCCCGGGTCCAGTTCCCCATCAACCAGAGCCGATATCTGTTCGTGAATCCTCGAACCCATTACCCATTGCTCCTCTTCAAGACGGGGCTCCTATTCGAGAAGGGGCTTGAGTCGCTCGGAAATCGCTTCCCGTGCCCTGAAGATCCTGGACCGGACCGTTCCCACCGGGCAATCCATGGTCTGGGCGATTTCCTCGTAACTCATCCCTTCCAGCTCACGCAGGACAATTGCTGTCCTCAGGTCCTCCGGCAAACTGTCGATTGCGCCCTCGACTGTCTCCCGAATCTCATCCGTCAGAATCAGGCCCTCCGGCGTATCGCCATGCTTTAGACGCGCCTGGGCTTCATAATGTTCCGAGGCCTGAAGGTCCAGGCCCTGGTCCACCGGGCGGCGTCCTTCCGCAACGAGGTGGTTTTTCGCGGTGTTGATCGCGATACGGTACAGCCAGGTGTAGAAAGCACTGTCACCGCGGAAATTCGGCAAGGCACGGTAGGCCTTGATGAAGGCGTCCTGGGCAACGTCCAGTGCATCGCTCTGGTCCCGCACGTAACGCGAGATGAGCTTGATGATCTTGTGCTGGTATTTGCGTACCAGAATATCGTAGGCATCCCGATCGCCCTTCTGGACTCGTTCCACCAGCAACTGGTCCGTCTTGCGGTTGCCCATCCGGGGCCAATCCTCGGTCAGGCGGGCTATTCCCCCCTGCCTCGGCCATTGTGACCGATTCCTGCCTGGGGAGTTCGCCCGGAAATTGGGAAATTGCCTTTTTGGTACCGGTTACCCCGAATACCGGGAGGGCATTGTAACAGGCGCCGGTGGAGGCGCCACCTCG
>SLND01000162.1 GCA_007133205.1 Natronospiraceae bacterium
TCCGTGAGGCATTACCCCAGTGCTTGCGCCACAGATCGATGATGGCGTAGGGAGCGGGGTAATGATCCTTTCTGGCCTTGCCGGCCACCTGTTTTTCCATCTGCGAAGCGATGATGCCACGCACGATGGGGAGATTGGCCAGGCGCGCCAGTATTGGCGGCTTGCTCTTCGATGGTGGCGTCAGTGCAATCTGACGGGCAGCATCTCTTGTCTTGTCTGCCGGGGCGAGACGATCGAGGAGACCTGCCTTGAGAGCCTGCTTCCCGCGCAGGCTGCGGCCAGTGAGCATCATGTCCATGCCGGTAAAGGGGCCGGCCAGGCGAATGGAGCGAACCGTACCCCCAAAGCCCGGATGAATGCCCAGCTTGACCTCGGGCAGACCCACCTGAGTGCGATCATCATCCACCCCGATGCGGTAGTCACAGGCCAGCGCCAGTTCGAGGCCGCCACCGAGCGCAAACCCGTTGATCACCGCGATGGTCGTGCACTTCAGGTTCTCCAGGCGCTCCAGGACCTGTTGCCCATTGGAAATCAGCTCCAGGGCCTCGTCTGCCGACTTGAGGGTGGTGAATTCCTTGATGTCGGCACCGGCAATGAAACCGCTCTTCTTGCCCGACTGAATCACCACGGCCTTGAGATCCTGCTGTTCCAGTTCCTCTACACGCTCACCCAGCTCCCGCATGACATCGCGGGACAGGGTGTTGGCGCCTGCATTCGGCTTGTCGAGGGTCAGCCAGGCAATCCGGTGATCATCGATTTCCAGATGCCAGTTCTGTTCGCTGCTTTGGTTGCTCATGCTTTCTCCCTGTAAGCTTGTCTTGCGTTGGAAAGACGACAGATCGGTTGCGACGGATTCAGGGTTTCCGGGTCACTCCTTGTCCTCAGGTATTCTTCCGTCCTCATCGTTTCTTGATTCCTCATCAGTCGCCCCGTCGACTTCTTCCGAAGTAGCGGATTCATTCCTCGATTGCGTCTTGAGGATCTCGGCGAAGTCCTTCTCGTCGTTGTAGACAATGCCGCTGTCAGACCAGGGCAGGGCACGATATGCTGCCACGTCACCCCGGTCGAGATAGGGGAACTTGATGACATCGAAGTAGGGCGAATAGTCAAAATCCCTGGGCGTAAACAGGCGTGGATTGCGCTTGTAAAGGGTCATGCGGCCATCCGGATGGCGTTCTATGAATGGCAGTACGGGGAAATCCACATGGCTGTAAGCCTCCGCCATCATGGACGAGCAGACCTGTCGCGTGGCCTCGCCGGGGTGTGACTCGAACAGGCTGGAGCGCCAGCGTCTCGGCATGAGGGCATAAGGAAAAAAGAATCGCGCCAGATCCAGAAGCTGTCGGACATCGTAGGCCATTCCCAGCTTACTGGCGGCAAACTTGATCACACCGGCCTGGTCATCGGCAGACAGCCCAATGGGTCGGCAGATTCGCAGGTGTTCTCCGCGGTACTTGGACAGGCGACATACCACGGTGCCTTGCCCCAGCAGACTCTCGACCACCAGTTGATCCGTCCAGTCGCCCTGATAGTGCTCTGCAATCCTGTCCCGGGTTTCCGGATCCTTGATATCAATGAGCCGGCCAATGTAGATCGCCGAATGAGTCCAGTTGCTGTTGGTAATGGTCTTTATGATCTGGCTGACGCGAGTGCGGCCCTCTACCAGCACCACGTCACAGGGCTCCAGTTCGAAGCTGAGGCGTTTGAAGTTGCTGTAGAGGTGACTCTGGTCGACCACATCGGCCCGCAGCCAGTTCACCAGGAACCTGAAAACCCACCGATGAAGCATGGTCAGGCCAGGGCTCCCTGGGTTGAGGGTCCCGACTCCCGCAGGCGTGGGGCTTCGGCGCGCAGGCCAGCGACCAGAAAGGGAATGAGTTCATCGACAGCCCGTTCGGTGTCATTTGGGTCGGCCTGACCTTCCATCAGTCGCAGCAATTCACCCCCGCACAGGCCCTGAGTGAGGGCGCCAAGCAGGAACTGCAGCCGCCAGCAGAGCGTGCCGGGCGGCAGATGGGGCAGGGCGGTACGCAGAGATTGCCGGTATCTGTCCAGAACATGCTGGTATTGGCTGGAAAAAAGCTTGTCAAAGTACTGCCGGGCTTCGGTATACCCCTGGGCCAGCAGACGGGTAAAGATGCGCCCACCCCGGTTTTCGTCCGATGCCAGGCGTGCCACCGGGCGGACGAAACTCTCCACGATCCTTTCCACCGGAATCGGCCGATCCCCGTATTCATGCTCCAGGTTTTCGATATTGGCCAGCCATTCGCGGGTCACGGGACCGAGTCGGCGCTCATAGACCGCCTCCACCAAACCGTCCTTGGAGCCGAAGTGGTAGTTGACCGCCGCCAAATTGACCCGTGCGCGGGTGGTGATCAGGCGCAGCGAGGTATTGCCAATCCCGGCCTCGGCAAACAGGCGTTCGGCCGCAGACAGGATGCGCTCCTTGGTTGATGAATGTGTGCTGCTCATGGTCCGGTCTTCTGTCCGCGGATTGGGAGATGGAGCCCGGATCATTTCAAACGGGCGTTTCAATCATACTGCCGGGGGCTGTGTGGACGCAAGCCGGAGCGAGCCTGCAATGCGGCTGTGACGGGCCGAAACAGGTACAGAATTACCCACAACGACCGGCCGGACCGAGGTCCGATTCCGCATTGCGGGTTGAGAGTGTTGCCAGGCCGGCTCAGCCGGAAGTGTCCCGATCGCCGGCATCATCGTGGGCAGGAGATCCCTGACCGTTCCCTTCAAGGCGTTCCCCTGAAGGGCGACGCTTGAAACTCGTGCCGGGCGGGACCTGGAGCAGCCGGATCCGCAGCTGCTTGTCCACCATCTCGATGGCCTGATGCCGACTGTCCTCGGGCGTGCCACCGTCCGCCTGTTCCACGCTATGCAGGATTCGCGTCCGGGAGAGACGCTTCTTCAGGCGCGCGGCGTGCTCATAGACCTCGAACCAGTCGTTATCCGCCCGGTCACCGTAGCGACGGGCCGCATATTCGCGAATGATGGCGAGGCGAAGCTCGTTGGCCACCACGTATTCACGCGCGTGGGTGTCCGACTGGATGATGTCCGGCTGGCGGCTGCGCAGGCGTGCTTTCTCGGTGGGTGGCAAGCGCAGGATTTCGACATTGAGGATCCTGCGGTCCACGCTGTCCATCATTTCCTCCCTGATTGCCGTCAGGGGGTAGGGGCGGGTCAGGATTCGCTTCTCAAACTCCCTCAGATCTTCCCGCACCGCATGAAGCTGGTGCGGGTCGAGGATTTCCCGAGCCTCCCGCCGCAGGTCCGCTCGAGCGGAGTGGAGATCGGCCTCCATCCAGTCCTGCCAGACACGGTCCATGTGGACATGCGGGTCCACTACGGTGGAGTAGGGTCGCTGGCGCCGATGACGAACGAGTATCAGAATGATCCCGGCGAGCACCAGGATGGTGAGCAGGAGTGCGCTGGCGATCAGGACAAGCGGGGAATCCATGGTCTGGCGTACTTCCAGCAAAACGGGGAGCAAGAAACACTATACCGGGGCCCGGGACCCGGGGTCCATGAGCCCCGGTCTCGATGCCTCAATTCGGGCCCCTCAATTGAGCCGGAAATCACAGATCAGCGGCAGATGGTCGGAGAGGCGAATGTCGGGAACCTCGAAATTCTCCACCTCCAGGCCCTCGCTGTAGAGGATGAAGTCCAGCTGCCGTCGCGGTGCCCAGCTCGGAAAGGTCGGGCTTCCTTGCGGATTCGCGCTGCGCAGGCGGGAGGCCTCCATGAACAGGTGCATTTCATAATCGCCCCAGAGCGTATTGAAATCGCCGCCAACGATCACCGGTTTCCTGCGCTGCTCGATCAGGCTGTGCAGGCGCCGCAACTGATAATGCCGGTGTCGGTATTTTACTGACAGGTGTACCAGATAGAATTCAACTTCCTCTGTTTCCAGCTCCAGGATCAGCCGTTTGACCCCGGCATCGAAATAATGGAAGCGCTCATTGCTGATCGGCCGCGAGGTCAGAATCGCGTTCCCCTGATTGCGGACGATTGGCAAGCGTGTATTGATCGAGGTATCGGCGTATTTCGACTCGAAAGAGTGCGCGTGGCCGAGGGCGTTGGCAATAGCCTCGGCCTGATTTACCTGACCGGTCCGGACCGATCCCATGTCCACCTCGATCAAGCCGGAGATATCCGGATTGACGGACTCGATGAAGCGAGTGATCCGTGCAAGCTGATCGCCCGTGGATCGGAGATATCCGATCAGCGGCAGCGGAAAATGGAAGCCCGGTCCGATACCGGTGCAGTACCGGATGTTGTAAACGAGTACACGCATGTCGGCCCATGTTACTGCGGGCCGGCATGAAGCGGAAGCAGGTCCTGGTGAGGCGGTTTGCGGGGTGATATGGCTTCATCCGGGATGGCGGCCGCCTCACCCGATAGTGCGTATAATATATATTATGACAAAA
>SLND01000032.1 GCA_007133205.1 Natronospiraceae bacterium
CGATGATAACGGTGACGATGACGAGGGCGAGGTCAGCGAAGACTTTGATCTGATGGGCGTGTCGGGCGGCCTTCGGCTGAGCTGGGACTTGACTTCCGACTGGCAGCTGGCCGCCTCGGGCACCTGGATCAGCTACGACGAAGACCCCTCCCTGCTGGCCAGTCGTGAAGGCGCCGACCGATTCAGCGAGAATGCCATTACCCTCGCCCAGGGTTTCCCCGAGCATCGGTACAGCGTCGAGCTGCGTCGTGAATTGGGGGACTGGCGGGAGATTGGCCTGCGACTGGGCCGTGACCGCTCTGCGGTGGACGGCATTGGCGCGACCAGTGCCTCACTTCGATTTCTGACTCCGATCGGCAATAGCTGGGATATTGAAGTCGAGACCGCCGTGACACGGACGGGCGACTTTGGAAGCAGCCTCTCGGCAGGCGTCATTTTTACCTGGTTTCCCTGATGAAGCCCTGACTCAGCGGGGCGACTGCCCGGGCCCGAGCCGGAAAGCCAAGATCCCTCCTTCGCTTCCCGGCCCTGTGAAATCGGGCGCAGACCTTCCCTCCATTACGCTGAGGCCAGACACCGGGATTTTCTCGCGCGGGATCATTCGCTTCCGATGTCAACCGATGGATACCCGTCTGTCAACCTGCCGGAGCCCACGTGCGTTAAGGGGGTACGCAAGTTGTATTCGACTGCCGAGGGGGGCTGTTGACTATTCGACGTCCATTCCAGGAGGTTTTGCGCCATGAAGCGATTCCAGAACAGTTCGATCCATGCAGCCCTCGTAACGGCCCTTGCAGCCACCGCCATGACAGTTTCCGGCTGCTTCAGTGACAGTACCGAAGGCACGGGAGAGTTGAGTGTGGCAGTGACCGACGCACCCGTGGAAGATGCCACCGCAGTGGTGGTCCAGTTCAATGGCTTGCGCATTCATTCCGCGGCGGGGGAAACCCGGGATTTCGATTTTGACGAGCCTCGGCACATTGATCTTCTGGCCCTGGAAGGTGATGCGTCGGAACAGCTGCTGGAAGACGAGGAAGTTACCGCCGGGGATTATCAGTGGATTGAAGTAAAGGTTCAGGCACGACAGGGACAGCATGATTCCTGGATCGAGTTTGAAGATGGCACGGAGCATTCCCTTTACGTTCCCAGTGGTGCGGAAAGCGGACTGCGTCTTGTCAGTGGCTTTACCGTGCCGGTCAATGGCAGTGCCGATTTCACGATTGATTTCGATCTGCGCAAATCCGTTCACAATCCAGGGGCCAGCGGTCTGGATTACAAGCTGCGTCCTGCGCTTCGCATGGTGAACAACGTGGAAGTCGGTACTCTGGCAGGTAGTGTGAGCAGCGAATGGGCCGCTGACGAGGAGTGTGCGGGCGCCGTTTATGTCTATGACGGGCATGACGCGGACACCGGCTCGCTCGGAAGCGACGATTCGCCACTGACCTCGGCTTCCGTATCCATGAATGAGGACGGTGACTTTACCTACGAAGTCGGTTTCCTGCTTGCCGGGGAATATACCGCGGCCTTCACTTGTGAAGCCGATGAGGATGATCCGGAAGAGGCGAGCGACATCGAGTTCCTCCAGTCGGCCAATACGGAAATCGAGGTTGATGAGACCACACAGCTTGATTTCGGTCCCGACAGCTGATCCCCGCGGCTCGAGGCCGAACCCTGGACGCCACCGGCTCCGCCCGGTGGCGTTCTTGTTTCTCGGTCCCAACTGGGGCGGGGGTTCAATTGGGGTGTTGCGACACCCCCTGTGGGAGTTCGTAAGCCGTCTCCATTTTCGACTGCGCCCGACCCAGGAAGGTGCCTGTAGAGTCCCCTGACCCTGTCCAATTGTCGCCCCACGGTGGAAAATGGGGGCATGAATGACGGAATCGAACTGAGTCAGGTCAGCAAGGATTTTCGCGAAGGTGGGCGCACGCGTCGGGTGCTGGACGATGTCTCGCTCTCCGTGCCGCGTGGCAGTCGCCTGGCCGTGACCGGGCGCAGTGGCGCCGGCAAATCCACCCTGCTCAATCTGCTCGGGGCGATGGAAACGGCCGATGCCGGCCGTGTGAGCGTGCATGGTGTGGATCTGGGGCAGCTGAACGAGCGCGGCCGTACGCTCTTTCGACGGCGCCACATCGGTTTTGTCTTCCAGTTTTTCAATCTCATCCCGACCCTGACCGTGGCCGAGAACCTCACTCTGCCCCTGGAACTGCTGGGACGTGCCCGCGGTTCACGCGAGGCGGCCGGGCAATTGCTGGAACGCCTGGGCCTGTCCGACCGGATGGAGAGCTTTCCCGACCGCCTGTCCGGGGGCGAACAGCAGCGGGTCGCCATTGCCCGGGCCCTGATTCACGAACCCGACCTGGTGCTGGCCGACGAGCCCACCGGCAACCTGGATGCCGATAGCGGCGAGGCGGTAATTTCACTCCTGCATGAATTGTGCGCCGGCCCGGATCGGACCCTGGTGCTGGTGACCCATAGCCCGGAGCTGGCGGCGGGCATGGACCGGGTAATGCACCTGCACTCGGGGCAGCTTGCCGATGCGGGCGGGGCTGCCGACAGAGCGACATGAGCGGGCCGCATCTTCCGATTCCGAGGGGATTGTGGCATCTGGCCCGGCGGGAGCTGCTGCGTCATGGCTGGCAGAGCGGCCTGGCCGTGCTGGGCGTGGCCCTGGGTGTGGCGGTGGTGGTGTCGGTCCAGCTCGCCAATCAGAGTGCCGCGCGCAGCTTCGAGCTGTCCCGCGACGCCCTGGCCGGGGCGGCCACTCACCGGATCGTGGCGGGGCCATCCGGACTGCCGGATGAATTGTATGGCGAGCTGGCCGCCGAGGGTTACCGGCCGGCCGCGCCTGCGGTGGAGGCCTGGGTCCAGGCCGCCGATGGATCCCGGAGCTGGCGGATTCTGGGGATCGACAGTTTCGCTGAAATGGCTCTGCGGCCCGCCCTCGGCGCGGTCGGCGGACAGGTCGAGATGGGCGAATGGCTGACTCGCCCGGGTCGTGGCGTGCTGGTGGCCGATACCGCTGAGCGTCTCGGACTGGCGGAAGGCGATGTGCTGCAAGTCCATGCCGAGGGCAGGGCCCGGGAGATCCTGATCAGCGGACTGCTGGCGCCCGAGGACCGTCTCGACCGTGCCGGTCTCGCCGACACCCTGGTTCTGGACATCGCCGCCGCTCAGGAGCTTCTGGGGCGGGAAGGGCGCATTGATCGCATCGATCTTGCCATTCCCCCCGAGCACGAAGCCGACTGGGATGCCGCCCTGCGCGAGCGAATCCCCGGTGATGCCCGCCTGGTCCGGATCGCGGACGAGACCGCCGCCCTGGACGAGATGACCGCTGCCTTTCGGCTCAATCTCAACGCCTTCAGCCTGCTCGCCCTGGTGGTCGGGGGCTTTCTCATCTACAACACCGCCAGCTTTTCGGTGGTGCGCCGGCGGGAGCGAATCGGTCTGATGCGTGCGATCGGCGTCGAGCGACGCCAGGTCTTTGCGCTGGTGATTCTCGAGTCCCTGCTGATCGGCCTGGTGGGAGCCCTGCTCGGACTGCTGGGGGGTGTGGGCCTGGCCTACGGCCTGGTGGACCTGGTGGCACGCACCATTGATGACCTCTATTTCAGCCTGGAGGTGCGGGAACTGCATCTCACGCCCCTGGCCCTGGGCAGCGGTCTCGCGCTCGGTCTGCTGGTCAGCCTGCTCGGTGCCCTGGTGCCGGCGCACGAGGCGACCACGGTGGCGCCACGCGCGGCGCTTACCCGGTCGGGAATCGAAACTGGCTGGCGGCGGCGCCTGCCCATGCTGGCCCTGTCCGGGCTCGGACTGCTCGGGGCCAGCCTGCTGGTCCTTGCCGCTTCCGGCGACAGTCTGCTTGCCGCCTTCGGCGGGCTGTTCCTGTTGTTGATGGGCGCGGCTCTGCTGGTCCCGCCGGTCGCCTCAGTGTTTCTGCTGGCACTCGCCTCACTGCCCAGTCGGGTGGCCGGATTCCGGCTTCGCCTTGCCGCCCGGGGCGTGGTCGCCGGACTGTCCCGGACCGGGGTGGCCATGGCCGCCCTCGCCCTGGCAGTGGCGGCGGTGGTGGGAGTGACCGTGATGGTGGACAGCTTCCGTGCCACCTTTTCCGACTGGCTCGACACCAGCCTCCCGGCTGATGTCTATGTCTCCGCGCCATCACCCACCGGGGAGTCGGTGGCGATTGATCCGGCCCTGGTGACTCGGATTGCCGATGCCCCCGGGGTGGATCATGTCACCACCGTGCGCTCGGTCCGCGTCGCCCGGGACGGACAGCAGCTGCGCCTGCGGGTGCATGATTTCGACGAACGCAGCCTGTCCGCCTTCAGTTTCAAGTCCGGGGAGCCGGATGCGGCCTATGTTGCTCTTGCCGAGGAGTCCGCGGTCTGGATCACCGAGCCCTTTGCCACTCACCACGGCCTGTCGCGGGGCGATGAGATCA
>SLND01000061.1 GCA_007133205.1 Natronospiraceae bacterium
CTTCCTATCACGAGGAGGCCACCTATATCAGCGCGCTGGCCGACAGCATCCGCCGGCACTGGGAACGACATGGACGGGGCGAACGCCTGATGTTTTCCTTTCACGGCATTCCGCGCTACACATTTCTCGCCGGAGACCCCTATCACTGCCAGTGCCACAAGACCGCACGCCTGGTCGCCGAAGCCCTGGACCTGGCCGACGATGACTGGACGGTGTGCTTCCAGTCCCGTTTCGGACGAGCGGAATGGCTCAAGCCCTATACCGACAAGACACTGGAAGCCTGGGGCCAGGCGGGCATGGGTGATATCGACGTGATCTGCCCCGGCTTCGCGGTGGACTGCCTGGAGACCCTGGAAGAAATTGCACTGCAGAACGCCGAGCTGTACCGGGACGCGGGCGGGGGTAAGCTTCGCTACGTGCCCGCACTCAATGCCGAGGCCGATCATCAGCGGCTGCTCTCGGAGTTGGTCCTTCGCCATGCGGCGGGCTGGCCCGAGGTGGAGGGACGCACCGTGGATGAGGCGGATGAGCGGGCCCGCGAGAGTCAGCGCCGGGCACAGGCAATGACGGAGGGCTAGCGTGCTGGGCGAACTGCTCGAGATCAGTATCGACTGCGAAGAGGTCCTCGATTCACTCGACTTCTGGCAGCGGGCAGGATTTACCACCGCGCCGGTAGGCGATGTCTGGCCCCATCGTTACGGAGTGGTGACCGATGGCCGGATCTGTCTCGGGCTGCACGATTTTCGCTTTCCCTCGCCTTCGCTCACCTTCGTGACGCCGGAACTGGGACGCCGGGTGGAGGAGATCGAGGCCCGGGGGGTGGAGATGGCCTTTCGCAAGCTGGGTGCCGACGAGTTCAACGAGGCCGGCTTCCATGATCCCAGCGGCCAGACGGTCTGTCTGCTCGAAGCGCGCACCTTCTCGCCCCCACCCGATCACGCGGGCTCCCTGCTGGGTCACTTCCGCGCCCTGCGCCGGCGCAGCCGCGACCCGGAGATGGCCTGCCGGTTCTGGGAAAGCCTGGGCGTGATACAGGTGCCGGGGGAAGGCCTCGGCGAGGTAAGCGGCAATGGCTTCAATCTCCAGTTCGACCCCACGAGCAGGGAGGTGGAACTGGTGTTCGAGGATCCGGACCCGGCCGCGCGCGCCGAGGCACTGGAACCGCGCGGCATCGACTTTCGGGTAGCGGGTAAAGATCGCACGGCGACCGCGCCCGACGGCCTGGTGATTCGGATCACGCCGCCCGAGGAGGAGGCACCGGCGGAAGCCGTCAGCCCCGAGGACACCCCCGACGCAGACTGAACCGGATTCACACAGCGAGCCGCGCTGTCATGGGTGCCCCGCTTCCCGGCCCGGAGGCCGGGAAGCAGGAGATGACCGCGCCTCAGTCCTCGAACTGGTCGGGTGAGAACTCGAAGCTGAGCTGGGTGACCATGGGACGGCGATCCTCGTTGGCTTCCGTCGGCTCGTAGCGATACTCCATGACCGCCTCGACCACCGGCTCGGCAAAGGTCTCATCGGGGACCAGTTCGACGATCGCGACTTCCTCCACACGGCCATCGCGGCCGATGGTGGCGTGCACGGTGACACGGCCTTCGACCCCATCCTCGAGCGCCTGCTCCGGGTACTGCGGATCGACCGCGTGTTCCAGGGTCCAGTAGTCCTCGAGCGGTGTTTCGTCGGAATCCAGCAGCGGTTCGTCCTCATCGGTCTCCGTCGGCGCGCAGGCGGCCAGCATCAGCGCGGCGGCTGCGGCGATAAAGTACGAAATAAATCGTTTTTCAGTCTGCATCTTTCCTCCCGTCATGCCTTTCGTTTCCGGAATGGCAGCCCGATCACGGTCTGCCCTTGGGCGGGGTGGGAAGCCATTGGCTCCACAAACCAGCATAGCGGAGGACGCGCGGAGTTCAAACCCGCCATGCCTGACCCGGGCCGTGCGGCCCCGACAGGGGCCTGCCGACGCCCCGGGACCGCCTGGCCGGCGATTCAACCCAGGGATTTCAGTCCCTGGAGGAGTTTGTTCGCGACCTCCTGGGCATCCCCGAAGACCATCTGGGTGTTGTCCGCCACGAACAGTGGGTTCTGGACCCCGGAGAAGCCGGTCCCCCGGCCACGCTTGACCACCAGGGTATTGCGGGCCTTGTCCGCGTTCAGGATCGGCATGCCGAAGATCGGGCTGTCCTTCTTGTTGCGTGCGTCGGGGTTGACCACGTCGTTGGCCCCGATCACCAGCGCGACATCGGCCTCCTCGAACTCGCTGTTGATTTCCTCGAGGTCGAAGATCATGTCATAGGGCACGCCGGCTTCCGCCAGCAGCACGTTCATGTGACCGGGCATTCGGCCGGCTACCGGATGGATCGCGAACTTCACTTCCACGTCGCGCTCGCCCAGGCGCTCGCAGAACTCCCACAGCTTGTGCTGGGCCTGGGCCACCGCAAGACCATAGCCCGGCACGATGATGACCTTCTCGGAATAGGCCATCATGATCGCGGCATCCGAGGGATCAATGGCCTTCATCGTGCCCTCGGCACCACCCCCTTCCATCTCGGTGTCGCCGAAGCCGGCGAAGAGCACATTGGACAGGGGCCGGTTCATGGCCTTGGCCATCAGGTGGGTCAGCAGCATGCCGGCGGCCCCCACCACGGTCCCGGCGATGATCATCGCGGCATTGTCGAGCACGAAGCCCTTGAAGGCGACGGCCAGGCCGGTCAGGGCGTTGTAGAGGGAAATCACCACCGGCATGTCGGCACCGCCGATGGGCATGGTCAGGGTGATGCCGGCGAGCAGGGCGAGTGCAAAGAAGGCGACCAGCAGTTCACCGGGGTAGCCTTCCATCAGCAACAGGGCGAGGCCGGTGCCGATGGTGGCGAGAAAGATCAGGGCGTTGAGCAACTGCAACCCCGGGAAACGCAGGGTCTTCTGGACCAGGCCCTGGAGTTTCGCGAAGGCGACCATGGAACCGGAAAAGGCAACCGCCCCGATCATGCCGCCCAGGATCGCCAGGACCAGGATCACGTAACCGAGTTCACCCGGGTTGTAGAGTTCGATTGCGGCAATCGCCGCTGCCGCACCACCGCCCATGCCGTTGTAGACCGCCACCATCTGCGGCATGTCGGTCATGGCTACCCGCTTGGCGGTAATCCAGGCCATGACCGAACCGATCGCGAGAGCCGCCAGCATCAGCGCGAAATTGCCCATGTCCTGCCAGAAAAAGGTCACCAGGACCGCCAGCAGCATGCCGACCCCGGCCCAGATCACACCGCGGCGGGCGGTGACCGGAGAGGCCATCTGCTTGAGGCCGACAATGAACAGGACGGCGGCGACGAAATAGACCGCCTGGATCAGGAAATCAAGGGTGTCCCGGGAAAGCCATTCAGTCACGCCTTGTCCCCCTTGCTGGACTTGAACATTTCAAGCATGCGTTCGGTCACCACGTAGCCGCCGACCGCATTGGCGGCACCCAGGACCACGCCGAGGAAACCGATCACCTTCTCCACGGTGGTATCGGCCTGACCCAGCACCACCATGGCACCGACCACGACAATGCCATGGACGAAGTTGGAGCCGGACATCAGCGGAGTATGCAGGATCACCGGCACCCGGCTGATGATTTCATAACCGACGAAGGCCGTGAGCATGAAGATGTACAGGGCCACGAAACCGGTCAGTTCAAGCATCTTTCATTCTCCTCTCGCCGGATCAGGGCGTCGGCTCACTCCGCCGGCCTGCGAATCTCACCGTCCAGGGTCACCACGCTGTCCGCATAGACCTGATCCTCCATGTCCCAGCGCAGGTTTCCTTCCTCGTCCAGGCAGGGACTGATGAAATTGAACAGGTTGCGCGCATACATCTCGCTGGCGTGTTCGGCGATCTCGCCGGCCACATCGAGGGGCCCGACAATGGTGACCGAGCCTTCCCTGACGACTTCGCCGGCCCGGGTCAATTCGCAGTTGCCGCCGGTCTCGGCGGCAAGATCCACCACCACCGCCGACTGCTTCATCTCACGCACCATGTCTGCGGTAATGATCCGTGGCGCCGGGCGGCCCGGTACCGCGGCGGTGGAAATGACCACATCCGCCCTGGCCACGTGTTCGGCTAGCACCTGTTGCTGCTGCGCCTTTTCCTCGTCGGTCAGCTCGCGTGCATAACCACCCTCGCCTTCGGCGCTGACACCGGTGTCGACGAACTTGGCGCCGAGCGACTCCACCTGCTCGGCGACCGCGGTCCGAACATCGAAGGCCTCGACCCGCGCGCCCAGGCGGCGGGCAGTGGCAATCGCCTGGAGGCCGGCCACCCCGGCGCCTATCACCAGCGCGCGGGCGGGACGGATGGTCCCGGCGGCGGTGGTCAGCATGGGAAAGAAACGCGGCAGATGCTCAGCCGCGATCAGCACGCTCTTGTACCCGGCGACCGCGGCCTGGGAAGAGAGGGCATCCATCGACTGGGCGCGGGAAATACGGGGAATGCTCTCCACCGCGAAGGCATTGAGCTGCTGTTTCGCCAGCGCCTGGATGAATTCATCCCGCTCCCAGGGGGCGAGAAAACCCACCAGGCTCGCGCCTGACGACATTCGGGCGAGATCCTCGACCGGGGGGCGGCGGACGCAGAGCACCAGGTCCGCCTCACCCAGCAGACGGGCCCGATCGGATTCCAGTTCAACGCCTTCGACGGATTCATAGGCCTGGTCGGGAAAGCCGGCCGCCTCGCCGCCACCGGCCTCGAGTCGCAGACGCACCCCGGCGCCAAGCCATTTGCGCGCCAGCTCCGGAGCCATGGCGCTGCGCCTTTCCCCGGGCCGGGTCTCACCAAGCACGGTGACCACGCTGGGCATGTTCGGCACTCTCCCTGACTGGTTGGATGCAACCGTGATGATTGTTCTTGGTCGAAGCCGAGTGTAGCAGCGTCGCGCGCAAAGCAAAGAGTTGCGGACAGCAAAGATGATCCAGGTCAAGAATTCGGGGTGTTTGCGTCCCTTCCCGGAAACAGTGTAATAATGGCCGTGATTATCGGGCCGAAATGGCCGGAGCATCCAATGAACGATCTGGGCCAACAGGTGCTGCGCACCGATGTCTCGGGCATGCCGCTCGAATGGATCAACTACCAGGATGCGGCACGCCTCTACCACCTCGAGCAGGTGGCCTATGAGTGCGGCAACCCCCTCTACCAATTGCACGGGGGGCGCAACGCGCGCACCGGCATGCAAAGCCTGATCACGGTGCATTCGATCGTCGCCACCCCCGGCGACAATCATCTGGCCGGTCGCAGCCGCGACAGTTATACCCCGCCGCTCAACAACCACACCCTGTTCCGGCGCGACGGCTACCTGTGCCTGTACTGCGGCGGGCGCTTTTCCTCCAGTCACCTGTCGCGTGATCATGTCACGCCGGTGGCACGGGGCGGCCTGGACCACTGGAACAACGTGGTCACCGCCTGCAAGCGCTGCAACAACCACAAGGCCTCGCGCACGCCGGAACAGGCCGGGATGCAGTTGCTGGCAGTGCCCTTCACGCCCACCCATGCCGAATACGTCTATCTCAAGGGACGCCGGGTACTGGCCGACCAGATGGAGTTCCTGCTGGCGCATTTCCCGCGTACCAGTCCGCTCCACCAGCGGGTGCGCGGACTGCTCGCCCGGCACTGAACCCGACCGCGTCCCGCCGCCTTGGTCTACCTGGTCGATGCTTCCGTCTATGTCTTTCGGGCCTGGTTTGCGCTGCCCGATTCGATGGAGAGTCGGGACGGGGAACCGATCAACGCCTTCCGCGGTTTCGCCGGCTTCCTGGCATCCCTGCTGGAAGAGCTGGGCGAGGCACCCCTGGCCATTGCCTTCGACGAAAGCCTGGTCAGTTCCTTTCGCAACGAGATCCATCCCGATTACAAGTCGAGCCGGGAACTGCCGCCGGCGGAACTGGAACGCCAGTTCCAGTGGTGCCGCGAACTGTGCCGTGCCCTCGGCCTGGTCGAGATGGCCTCGCCACGCTACGAGGCCGATGACCTGATTGCCAGCCTCGCGCGCGAGGCCCACGGGCGGGGCGAAGCGGTAACCGTGCTCAGCCGCGACAAGGACCTGTCCCAGGTCCTGCGTGACGGGGATTTCTTCTGGCGCAGTCCCGATAAGCCACCCCAGGCCTATCACGACCTTGCACAGAACCTGGGATTCCCGCCCGAGCGGATGGCGGATTACCTCGCCCTGGTGGGTGACCCGGTGGACGACATACCGGGCGTACCCGGGGTCGGTGCCAAAACCGCCGCCCGTCTGATCGCCCATTTCGAGGATCTCGACGGCCTCTATGGCGAACTCGAAAGCCGCGGCGAGGCGGCGCTGCAAGGACTGAAACTGCGCGGTGCGGCAGGCATCAGCGCGCGCCTGCGTGAACACCGGGACACCGCCTACCACGCCCGCCGTCTCACCGGCCTGGTGGATGATATCCCCGGCCTCGATTCGGCCCGACCGCCCGGCAGGATCGACCGGTCCGCCCTGGAGGCACTGGATGCCGGCCCCGGGCTGGGCCAGAGACTGCGCGGGCGCTGGCTGGAGGCGAAGACATGAAGGCGGAACTGCGCACGGCCATACTCGAGGATCTGCGCGCCCGCCACGGCGGCAGCCCGCGGCTGATCGCGGAAGGCAGCGATGGCACGCTGGGCATGACGGAGAGGATCACGGTGGGCCAGTACCCGGGACCGGGCGAGGTCTTTCTCAAGTTCGCTGGCCGCGGGGGTTCTGGCATGCTTGAAAGCGAGTACGAGGGACTCGAGGCCCTGGCCGCGAGCGAGACGGTGCGGGTGCCACAGGCGCTCGGCCTGGGAGTACTCGGGGAGACGAGCTGGCTGGCCACCGAGTACCTGGAACTGGTCCCGGCGAGCGCCGAAAGTGACGCGCGCCTGGGCGCGCAGCTCGCTGCGCTTCACGGGCACACCGCCGACGCGCACGGCTGGGATCGCGACAACTGGATCGGCAACAACCCGCAACCGAACGGCCGGGAAGGCGACTGGACCCGATTCTTCGCTGAAAGACGGCTTGGCTATCAGCTCCGGCTCGCGGCGGAGCGGGGCCATGACGGCCCGCTGCAGGAAGAGGGACAAAAATTGCTGGAGCGGATCCCCCAACTACTGGCGGGACACAGGCCCGAAGCCTCCCTGCTCCACGGCGATCTCTGGTCGGGCAATCGCGCTGCGCTGGCCGACAGCACCCCCGTGATCTACGACCCGGCCGTGCACTATGGCGACGGCGAGTGCGATCTCGCCATGTCCGAACTCTTCGGCCCCTTCGCCACCGGCTTCTACCGCGAATACCAGGCCCGCCGGCCGCTGCCGCCCGGCGCCGGGACCCGCCGCGATCTCTATCAGCTCTACCACGTACTCAACCACCTCAACCTGTTCGGCGGCGGCTGGCAGAACCAGGCCCGAAACCTGATCCGGCGTCTGCTGGCCGAGGCAGGTTGATGCAACCTGGGACGGCTTTCGCACTACCACGCGGTAGCATCCACTCAGACACCCGGCAAACAAAACATCATGGCAAACTGAATACCATGGACTGCCAGCCGAACAGGGTAAGCAGCTCATAGGCCTGAGAGTCTGAAAGGTTTTCACTCAGAATACGGAAATTCAACGACGCGAGCCCCGCGTCCGTGAACCGGAGTGTTTCAACGAATTCGGCACGTTTCTCGGCCGGAAGATGATAGAACGGCGCCCCCCGGAGAGGATCGTGAACGTACACGACTAGATCTTGTGGTGACTGAATCGGGGCGACGCTGATGTCGACCATCATTTGCCTGTCGCCAGCCTGACCTGATACTGGCGGGGTGCCCGCGGATCCGACGGACACACATGCAAAGAATCCGATCACGACAATGACTACGTTGCCAATAATGAAACGCTTTGTTTGAGTCACTGTCTCCCCCCTTTTTTGAACACACAAACAGGATTATTCACGCCTGGCAGATTTTTCCTGCAGCCATGATTCAAGCAGCTCGGGTGTTTCCCATGGAGTCCAGCCGATCTCCTGTTCGATCAAACCATCTTCGGAAACCAGGTAGAAGGTGGGCGTGCCCCAATGCTCGAAATCCGGCCAATCCCCGTGACGATAGGCAAGTACGAGATCACCGCCCATCCGCTCCTGATTCCACGTGTGGATCTGTCCAAACTGGGGCGAGGGCGCTGTGGTAACAACCACAGGCCGCGCTCCCCGATCCATTCCGCGAGCTCTGGATCATCCAGAATGTAGTCCATGGCCTGGCGGGAAAACCCGCAGCCTGGATGACTGACAATCACCAGGTCGATCTCCTTACCCGGCACGACCTCCTCGTAGTCCAGGCGTTTCCCGCCGTCCCGCATTCTCAGGATGCCAGGATGCAGGCCGGTGCGTTCATCCGCGTCACGGATTGACGGCAGCTCATCACCGATGCGGTCTGAGTGATCCTCGAAAAAGCGTTCGAGACGATCCAGGCTCCGTACCGTGAACAACAGCTCATGCACGGCCTGCGCACTCCCCTCCGGCGCCCGACCGGCTTCGTCCAGAACGCGGAACAATGCCTCCAGATCCTTCGCGATTTCGGCGGAATTGGTATAAACCACGCTGGCACGGACGGCCTCGAACAAGGCCTCTATATCATCCTCGGCCTTGTATGAGATCGCATCCTCTTCTTCATGGAGCCTTTCAACCCTGGGTTGCAGCGATTCCGCGTAGTGCTCCCGGATAACTCTGGCGATGACGGCATCGGTCTCATCCCGCATTTCCATCACGCGATGCTCGATATTCAGGGGATCACCCGTCGTACTCTCCGTTTCCGCCCATGTGCTCATCGGGACGAGCAGCGTGAACGCGAGTAATAAAGGAAAGGCCGTGTTCGATTGCAGGCATGGCACCGGTCTTTACTCCCCCATGATCAATGATGCCGAAAGCCCATAAATTACATGGTCCAGATAACACCCGGCCACAAAAAGCCCCGGGCGAAAACGCCCGGGGCCCTTGTCGTGCCTGAAACGTGAGTTCAGTCGCCGTCGATGAGGCCGCGGCGTTCGAGCAGGGCCTCGACACCCGGTTCGCGGCCGGCGAATTTCCTGTAGAGCTCCATCGCGTCCATGCTGCCGCCGGTGGAGAGGATGGTGTCGCGGAAGTGGTCACCGTTCTCCCGCGTCATGCCGCCCTGTTCGTGGAACCATTCCACGCTGTCGGCATCAAGCACCTCACTCCAGATGTAGGAGTAATAACCGGCGGAGTAGCCACCCATCATGTGATTGAAGTAGGGCGTGCGATAGCGCGGCGGGACGGGATCGAAGTCCATCTCGGCTGCGGCCAGGGCCTCGGCCTCGAAATCCATCACCCCGTCGGCGTCCGGCAGATCGTCGAGATCGGTCTGGTGCCAGGCCTGGTCCAGGAAACTGGCGGCGAGGTATTCGGTGGTCCGAAAACCCTCGTTGAACTTCTCGGCCTGCTTCACGCGCTCGAGCAGATCCTCGGGGATCCTTTCGCCGGTTTCGTAATGCAGCGCGTAGTTCTCGAGCACTTCCGGCTCCGCGGCCCACATTTCATAGACCTGGGAGGGATACTCGACGAAATCGCGCGGCACGCTGGTGCCGGCAAAACGCGGATAGGTCACGTCCGAGAACAGGCCGTGTATGGCATGGCCGAACTCGTGGAAGAGGGTGGTGTTCTCGTCCCAGGTCAGCAGGGTCGGATCGGCGCCGGAGGGCCGGTCGACGTTGAGGTGGATGGCGACCACCGGATCATCGCCGATCAGCTCGGACTGGATCCGGTAGGAATTCATCCAGGCACCGCCGCGCTTGGTGCCTCGGTTGTAGAAGTCGCCATACATCAGACCCAGGGGCGTGCCGTCCTCCTCGAAGACTTCCCAGACCCGCACGGTCTCGTGATAGACGGGCAGGTCGGTCCGCTCCTCGAAGGTGATGCCGAACAGCTGCTCGGCGGAATGGAACACCCCGTTCTCGAGCACATTATCGAGCTCGAAATAGGGACGGATATCGGATTCGCTGAAGTCATAGCGATCCTGGCGGAGCTTCTCGCTGTAGAAGGCCCAGTCCCAGGACGCGAGTTCGAAGGGTTCGTCCTCGGTCTCGTCGATCAGGTTTTGGAGATCCTCGGCTTCCTGGCGGGCGTTGCGCATCCCCACCGGTCCGAGATCGTTGAGCATGTCATTGACGGCCGAGACCTCGCCGGCGGTCTGCTCGGCGATGATGTATTCGGCGTGGTTGTCGTAACCGAGCATGTTGGCGCGCTCGGTACGCAGCTTGATGGTTTCGGCGACCACGCCGGTGGTGTCGTAGTCATTGCCGCGACTGCCCCGGTCCAGGGAGGCACGGTGCAACCGCTCGCGCAATTCGCGGTTTTCCAGATGTGACAGGGGCGGCTGGCCACTGGTGTTCTGGAGGGTGATCACGTACTTGCCTTCCAGGTCCCGGTCGGCGGCAGAATCCGCGGCGGATTCGATCTCGGAATCGGACAGCCCGGCGAGCTTGTCGCGATCCTCGACCACCACCGCCGAGTCATTGACCTCGGCCCGGACCTTGCGGCTGAACTCGGCGCCCAGTTCGGCCAGGCGGGAGTTGATCTCGCGCAGGCGATCCTGCTCCTCGTCCGACAGTGCCGCGCCGGCGCGCACGAAATCGGTGTGGTAGCGCTCCAGCAGGCGCTTTGATTCGTCATCCAGATCCAGCTCGTCGCGCTGCTGGTAGAGATAATCGATACGCCCGAACAGATCCCGGTCGAGCTGGATTGCATCGCGGTGGGCCGACAGCTTCGGCGCCATCTCGGCCTGGGTTTCCTCCAGGGTGTCACTGGTGTCGGCACCGGCGAGTGCACCGAAAATCCGCTGGACATAGGCGAGCAATTCCCCGGAGCGCTCCATGGCAACCACGGTGTTCTCGAAGGTCGGCCGCTCCTCGTTGCCGCTGATCTGTTCGATCTCGGCCTTGTGCGCGGCCATGCCCTTTTCCAGGGCTTCACGGAAATGCTCGTGCTCGATTTCGTCAAAGGGGGGCGCCCCGTAGGGCAGGGTGCTTTCCTTCAACAGGGGATTGTCGGATACCGGCTCACGCTCTTCGGCCACCTCGATTTCCTCTTCATCGGGGGCATCCGCCTCGCAGGCGACGAGCGCCAGTACCGCAACCCCGGCCAGGGCAAAGACAATACGCGCATTCATGGTGGGTTTCTCCGGATCTGTCTGTGGCTTGAATATCCGTGGCTTGAATCATGGATCCTGATGCGGTGACCCGAGCCTGCAGGCCCCGCGCGATTCACAGGCCCGGCATAATAGCACCGCTTTGCCTCGACCCGGGAAGGCTTTTGTTCCAGACTGGCGCGGTCGTACAGGGCGGCGGCACCGCGCCACGTCCTTTCCTGCACGGCAACTTATGCACATCTCCTTGTGGCGCCGGGCGTTCAGCGGGAACAGCTCATGCAATGGTTCGCGTTTATTCCGTAAATGATTGTTTACACTAATAAAACAAGGATCGGTGAAAAATTGGCCAATCTGAGGCGGGGCTACCGACTGACACCCGCAGGCGCCAATAACCCCAGTTCTTCCACAGAGTTGTCCACAGGTATTGTGGATAGCTTTTTGCACCACCAGTCACGCCCGGCCGGATCTCGCGGAGGCCCGCGGGCATGAGCCTGGTCTGGCGAGTCGCGGTGCCCTCCCCGTTGCGCCGGCTGTTTCACTACCTGCCGCCGAAACAGGGGGCGACAGGCAATCCGGTCGGCTGCCGGGTTCGGGTCCCCTTTGGATCACGCCAGCAGGTCGGGGTGGTGACAGCAACCGGCGAGCACGATGGCAGCGTGCCTTTCGACAAGCTGCGCCCGGTCACTGAACTGCTGGATGCCGAACCGCTGATTCCGGCCGACATGGTCGCCCTCGGGCGCTGGGCGGCGGACTACTACCACCATCCCCCGGGCGAGGTATTCGAACAACTCCTGCCGGCGGCCCTGCGGCGCCCGGTACCGGCAAGCGCCGGGAAGCGCAGGGAATGGCAGCTCAGCGAGTCCGGCAAGCGCCAGGATCCGGAAAAGCTGCGAAGGGCACCGCGCCAGCGGGCAATGCTGACACTGTTGCAGCAGGCCGGGGCGGCGGTCGGGGCCGACGAGCTCGCGGTGCTTGGCGAGGGCTGGCGCGATGTCGCCCGGCGCCTGGAGGACAAGGGTCTGGTCGTGCGCCGGGAACGGATGGCGGCACCGCCCATGAGCCACGGGCAGGGAACCGGCGTGGCGCTCAATCCCGACCAGGCAGCCGCGGTCGAGGAAATCACCCGCGATGAGAATCGTTTTCGCTGCCACCTGCTTGAAGGCGTGACCGGCAGCGGCAAGACGGAGGTCTATCTGGCCTGCATTCGGCGGGCGCTTGAGCACGGGCGGCAGGTGCTGGTGCTGGTACCGGAAATCGCCTTGACTCCGCAGCTCACCCGACGTTTTCGCGAGGGCCTGCAGGCACGCGTGGCGCTCTACCACTCCGGGATGGGTGACGGGGAACGTCGCGATACCTGGCTGCTGGCCCGCGAGGGCAAACTGGACGTGATCATCGGCACCCGCTCGGCGATCTTCCTGCCCCTGGCCCGGCCGGGACTGTTCATTCTCGACGAGGAACACGACAGCGCCTACAAGCAGCAGGAAGGCTGGCGCTATTCGGCGCGTGACCTGGCCGTGGTGCGCGCGCGCGAACAGGCAGTCAATGTCGTGCTGGGCTCCGCCACCCCGTCCCTGGAAAGCCTGCGCAATGCCGAGTCGGGACGCTATCACCGGATTCGTTTGCCCTCGCGGGCGGGTGCGGCCCGCCCGCCCCGACTGCGGCTGGTGGATATCCGCGGTGAACACCTGGATGCCGGACTGTCCGGTGAGCTGCTGCGGGCCATGGACCGGCACCTGGCCGCAGGCAATCAGGCCCTCTTGTTCCTGAATCGACGCGGCTATGCCCCGGTGCTGGTCTGCCATGACTGCGGCTGGCATGCCGAATGTCTCCGCTGCGATGCGCGCATGACCTATCACCGGGGACGCAACAGCCTCGACTGTCACCACTGCGGGGCAAGCCGCGGGGTGCCACGGGCCTGCCCGGAATGTGCCGGCGGACGCCTGACCCTGCCCGGACAGGGCACCGAGCGCCTGGAACAGGCGCTGGCGCGGCGCTATCCGGACTACGGCATCAGCCGCATCGACCGCGACACCACCCGGCGCGCCGGGACCCTGGAATCCCTGCTCGAAACCGCCCGCAGCGGAGAGGCCAGAATCCTGGTCGGGACCCAGATGCTGGCCAAGGGGCATGACTTCCCGGATCTCACCCTGGTGGGCCTGATCGATGCCGACCAGGGCCTGATGAGTGCCGACTTCCGTGGTCCTGAGCGCACCGCGCAGCTGATTACCCAGGTCGCCGGCCGGGCCGGTCGGGGGGAGCAGGTCGGCGAGGTACTGATCCAGACCCGCAACCCCGAACACGAGTTGCTGCTGCACCTGATCCGGGACGGCTACGCGAAGTTCGCGCGTGCGGCCCTGGTGGAACGGGAACAGGCCGCGCTTCCACCCTACAGCCACCTCGCCCTGCTGCGTGCCGAAGCCCATCGCCGGGATGCAGTCCGGGATTTTCTGGGAGAGGCGCTGGACCTGGGACGGCAATACGGCGAAGACAGCGGCGTGGGCAGCGCGGTGCTGCTGATGGGGCCGGTCCCGGCGCCGATGGAACGCCGCGCCGGTCGCCTGCGCTGGCAACTCATGCTGCAGGCCGATGCACGCGGACCGCTCCATCGCCTGCTGGCACAGTGGGCGCCGGCGCTGGAGACACTGAAGACTGCGCGGCGGGTGCGATGGTCACTCGACGTTGACCCGATCGAACTGTTTTAGCCACCACGGGGCAGGTTAAACTGTGCGTTTTGTTCTGCACCCACCGGCAACCACGGAAACCGAACCTTGAAGGCACACCTCAGTCAGCTCCTTTCCGAAGCGCTCGCCAGCCTGCCTGCCGACGTCCTGCCCGAAGACGGGCGCCCGGACGAGGCACCGCATGTCGAGCGCACGCGCGACCGAAAACATGGTGATTTCGCCAGCAACGTGGCGATGAAGCTGGCCAGGGTGGCCGGCTGCCCGCCGCGGGAGCTGGCCGGGGCGATTGTCGAACAGCTGCCGGACTCGGCCGAGGTGACCCGGGTCGAGATCGCCGGACCCGGTTTCATCAATTTCTTCCTCAGCCCGCATGCCTGGCAGTCGGTCGTTCAGCAAATCCACGAGCGTGGCAGTGCCTATGGTCACAGCGATGCGGGCAAGGACGAGGCAATCCTGCTCGAGTTCGTCTCCGCCAATCCCACCGGCCCACTGCATGTCGGCCATGGCCGCGGGGCGGCCTACGGCAGCAGCGTGGCCAATCTCCTGCGCGCGGTGGGCCATCCGGTCCATCGCGAGTACTACGTCAATGATGCCGGCCGGCAGATGAACATCCTCGCGCTGAGCATCTGGCTGCGTTACCTGGCGCTTTGCGGGGTCGAGGTGCCTTTCCCCGATAACGGCTATCGCGGGGACTATATCGTCGATATCGCACGCGCACTGCGCGATGAACACGGCGAGTCCGCATTCAGGCAACCGGCGGAATCGATAACCCACGGGCTCGCTCCGGATACGCCCGAAGGTGACGGCGATGCGCGGGTGGATGCCCTGATCAATCGCGCGCGCAATCTGCTCGGTGAGGGCGGCTTTCGCCAGATACTGGAGACCGGGATCGAGGCCATCCTGGCCGACATCCGCGAAGACCTGGAAGCCTTCGGGGTGGAATTCGACGAGTGGTTCTCGGAGCGCTCGCTGACCGACAAGGGCATTGTCGAACACGCCCTCGAGGTACTGCGCGAATCGGGTGACATATACACCCGCGACGGGGCCGAATGGCTGGCGGCCGAAAAGTACGGCGATGAAAAGGATCGGGTGGTGGTGCGTGAGAATGGCGAACCCACCTATTTCGCCTCCGACATCGCCTACCACCTGAACAAGCGCGAACGCGGCTATGCCCGCCTGATCGACATCCTGGGCGCGGATCACCATGGCTATGTCGCCCGGCTCAAGGCGGGCCTGGAAGCGATGGGACATCCCGGTGACAGCCTGGAAGTGCGCCTGGTGCAGTTCGCCAATCTCTACCGGGGCAAGGAAAAGCTCCAGATGTCGACCCGTTCCGGGGAATTCGTGACCCTGCGCGCCCTGCGCGAGGAAGTGGGGCGGGACGCGGCGCGCTTTTTCTACATCATGCGCTCCAATGACCAGCACCTGGATTTCGATCTCGAGCTGGCCAAATCCCGCTCGACGGACAATCCGGTCTACTATGTCCAGTACGCGCACGCCCGGATCATGAGCGTGTTCGAACAGGCCCGCGAAAAGGGCTTTGAATATGATCGCGAGACCGGTATCGAGAATCTCGACCAGCTCGACGAGGCGCACGAGGACGCGCTGATGGTGAGCCTGTCCCGCTTTCCCGAGGTGGTGGAAACGGCAGCCGCCAATCGTGCCCCCCATCTGCTGACGCAGTATCTGCGGGAACTGGCGAATGATTTTCATACCTACTACAACGCCCATACCTTCCTGGTGCTGGAAGATGAGATACGCAATGCGCGACTGGCGCTGGTCGAGGCCACACGCCTGGTGCTGGTCAACGGACTGGACCTGATCGGCGTATCGGCACCGGATGAAATGTAGGCCGGGGGACGGATGACCAGGGACTACAAGCACGCACGGCAGGCATCACGCAACGAGGAAGGCCCACCGATTCCGGCCTGGGTCTGGCTCGCGGGTGGCTTCGTGCTCGGTTTCGGAACCGCCATGGGCGTCACCTGGCTCCAGCAGTCCGACACCGAACTGCCCGACTTCGCCCTGGAACCACCACCGGCGCCCGAGCGGGAAGAAGAAGAGGAAGA
>SLND01000001.1 GCA_007133205.1 Natronospiraceae bacterium
AAGATGTCGGTGGAGCTGATTGCTCCGATCGCGATGGAAGACGGTCTGCGCTTTGCGATCCGCGAAGGCGGCCGCACCGTCGGCGCCGGCGTCGTGTCCAGGATCGTCGACTGAACAGGAAGGCGCCGGGTCACGTGAGAGGCGTGGCCCGGTTCTTTCGTTTTTTGTAAGGCCAGTAGCTCAATTGGCAGAGCAGCGGTCTCCAAAACCGCAGGTTGGGGGTTCGAGTCCCTCCTGGCCTGCCATGTTCTTCACACGGGTCCGGTTGGCTGGTGTTGTCGACCGGGTCCTGTATTACGGGGTTTCTACTCGGAATGAGTACTAAGCCGGAAATGCAGCAGGGCAGCGCCGCCGATACGCTCAAGCTCTGGCTCGGTGCGGCGGTGGCCGTCTCGGGTCTGGTGGCCTTCTATGTCTTCAGTGACGAGCCTGCGGCGCTGAGATGGCTTGGTCTGCTGGTCGCCATGGTGCTGGGCGCCCTGATTGCGGTGCAATCCACCCAGGGGCGTTCCCTGTGGGGCTTTGCCCGGACTTCCTGGGTTGAGGTGCGCAAGGTCGTCTGGCCCAACCGCCAGGAAACCACTCAGACCACGATTGCCGTGCTGGTGATGGTGATCCTGCTTGCCATCTTCCTGTGGCTGGTGGACATGTTCCTGGCCTGGGCGGCCGGCTTCATCACCACTCCGGGAGGCTGAGGCATGGCGAAACGTTGGTACGTGCTCCATGCCTACTCCGGGTTCGAGCACCAGGCGAAGCGTTCCCTGGAAGATCGGATCAAGCATTCCGGCATGGATGACAAGTTCGGAGAGATTCTGGTCCCCACCGAGGAAGTGGTGGAAATGCGCGCCGGCAAGAAGCGCCGCAGCGAGCGCAAGTTCTTTCCCGGCTACGTGCTGGTCAAGATGGAGCTGGACGACGATACCTGGCACCTGGTGAAGTCCGTGCCGAAGATCATGGGTTTCATTGGTGGTTCCAGCGACCGCCCGTCCCCGATTTCGGACCGGGAAGCAGACCAGATCCTGAACCGCGTTCAGGAGGGTGCGGAGAAGCCGCGGCCCAAGGTCCTGTTCGAGCCGGGCGAGATGGTTCGTGTCATTGACGGACCCTTCAGTGATTTCAATGGCGTGGTTGAGGAAGTCAACTACGAAAAGAGCCGCCTTCGGGTGGCCGTGCTGATTTTTGGCCGATCCACTCCGGTGGAGCTGGAATTCGGCCAGGTGGAGAAGACCTGAGCGAGACGATCGGAGTACCGGAAGGGCAGGAGGCCTTCCGCCGACGTCGTATTGTGAACCGGGGAGCCTCGTGAGGGGCGTTAGACCAGACAAGGGAAACGTCTGGCGGTACCCATCCAGGAGTCAGGAATCATGGCCAAGAAAGTTGAAGGCTATATCAAGCTGCAGATTCCGGCTGGCCAGGCCAATCCCTCACCACCGGTGGGGCCGGCGCTGGGTCAGCACGGGGTCAACATCATGGAATTCTGCAAGGCGTTCAATGCGGAAACGCAGAACGCCGAACAGGGGCTGCCGATCCCGGTGGTCATTACTGTCTACAGTGATAGCAGCTTCAGCTTCATCACCAAGACCCCACCCGCGTCGATCCTGCTGAAGAAGGCGGCAGGTATCAAGTCGGGCAGTTCCCAGCCCAATCTGGACAAGGTTGGCAAGGTGACCCGTGAGCAGGTTGAGGAGATTGCCCGGACCAAGATGCCGGACCTCAATGCCTACGAGCTCGAAAAGGCGGTCCAGACCATTGCCGGCAGCGCGCGCAGCATGGGCATCGAAGTGGAGGGGCTCTGACATGGCAAAACAGTCCAAGCGTATCCGGGCCATTCGTGAAAAAGTGGAGCCCGGCAAGGTTTATCCGATGGAAGACGCGGTGAAGTTGCTCAAGGAAGTGAGCCAGACCCGTTTCACCGAATCCGTGGATGTGGCCGTCAACCTGGGCGTTGACCCGCGCAAGTCTGACCAGGTCGTGCGCGGCTCGACCGTGCTGCCTCACGGCACCGGACAGGACGTGCGGGTCGCCGTGTTCACCCAGGGCGATAACGCCGAAGCCGCCAGGAAGGCCGGTGCGGACGTGGTGGGCATGGATGACCTTGCCGAGGAAGTGAAGCAGGGCAAGCTCGATTTCGATGTCGTTATCGCCAGTCCTGACGCCATGCGCGTGGTCGGTCAGCTCGGCCAGATTCTCGGACCCCGCGGCCTGATGCCGAACCCCAAGGTGGGTACCGTGACCGCGAATGTGGCTGAAGCGGTGGAGAACGCCAAGGCCGGCCAGGTGCGTTATCGCACCGACAAGGCGGGCATCGTGCATTGCACCATCGGCAAGGTGGATTTCGAGCCCCAGGCACTCAAGGGCAACCTGAATGCGCTCATTCAGGACCTGAAGAAGGCCAAGCCCAGCACGTCCAAGGGCGTTTACATGAAGAAGATCACGGTGTCCTCGACCATGGGGCCGGGGCTCGCCGTGGATCCATCGTCCCTGAGCGCCTGAGCGCGGAGGACGATATCGATTTGAGGTCGCTGTCCGGTCCTGTGGCCGGGCAGCACGTCAAAGACCGTGAGTGGACCCGAAAGGGTGCTTGATGGCGAGTACGCCGGCTCACGCAGACGGTGTTACCCGAGTCAGGGAAATCCTGGTGACGGACACCGTTGAAACGCAGGCGATCAGGGAATGATTGCCAATTGTTGAACGGTAAGCTGCCAGGAGGTGAAATCCGTGCCACTTTCATTTGAAAAGAAGCAGGCCCTGGTTGCCGAGGTCAGCGAAGTCGCACGGCAGGCCCATTCGGCTGTCGCTGCGGAGTATCGCGGCTTGACCGTTGCGGAGATGAACGAGCTCCGGGCCAAGGCCCGGGAGTCGGGTGTCTATCTGCGCGTGGTCAAGAACAACCTCGCCAAGCGGGCCCTTGAGGGCACTGATTTCGAATGCATGCGGGACTCCCTGGTGGGTCCCCTGCTGCTGGCGTTCTCCCAGGAAGATCCAGGCTCTGCGGCCCGGGTCGTCAAGAACTTTGGCAAGGAGCACAAGCTGCTCGAAGCCAAGATTGTCGCCGTCGGCGGTGAGGCTCTGCCCGGCTCCGAACTGGACCGGCTTGCGAGCCTGCCGACACGCGATGAAGCGATTGCCCAGCTCATGAGCGTCATGAAGGCCCCGATCGAGAAGTTCGTGCGAACTCTCAACGAGCCTCATGCCAAGCTTGTGCGCACGATTGCCGCAGTCAAGGATCAGAAGGAGGCCGCCTGATCGGAATCAGGGCCTTTGAACCATGGAGCCGAACCTGCGAGTGGCTTTAGTCGCTCGGGTGACTCGAAACAACGTATCTGGAGTAAAGCAATGGCTGTTTCCAAAGAAGATATTCTCGAAACCATTTCCAACATGAGCGTCATGGAGGTCGTTGATCTGATCTCCGAAATGGAAGAAAAGTTCGGCGTTTCTGCTGCCGCTGCTGTCGCCGCTGCCCCGGCTGCTGCCGCGGAAGGTGGTGGTGAGGCTGCCGCCGAGCAGACCGAATTCGACGTCGTGCTGAAGAGCTTTGGTTCCAACAAGGTTGGCGTGATCAAGGCTGTTCGCGGCGTGACCGGTCTCGGCCTGAAGGAAGCCAAGGAAGTGGTGGAAGGTGCGCCCTCGCCGCTGAAGGAAGGCATTGAGAAGGAAGAAGCCGAGAAGATCAAGAAGGATCTGGAAGAAGCAGGCGCCGAGGTCGAGCTCAAGTAATTGGGTTCAGACCAGGACGGAAAGCCTGATGAGGCAGGGTACGGGCTGGTGGTCTCAGGACCGCCGGCCTGTCCCTGTTTTCGTGCCCTGGATGGGGCGCATACCGGTCCGACTCCTGAGTGTCTCGATACTCACATGGAACGGGCCTGCTGACAAGCTGAACGAGGGTGTGCATTGACACACTCCCGATTTGATCACTGGCACTAGAACGCGCTGAGGAATACCCCGATGGCCTACTCTTTCACCGAGAAAAAGCGCATCCGAAAGGACTTTGCGAAGAGTCCCGCTGTGCTGGAGCCGCCGTTTCTGTTGCAGACGCAGCTCGACTCTTTCAATCAGTTTCTGCAGGAAGATATTTCGCCGGATGCCCGCGATGAGCGTGGCCTCCAGGGCGCCTTCAACTCGGTGTTCCCCATTACCAGTTATTCAGGTAACGCGGCGCTCGAATACGTGAAGTACCGTCTTGGTGAACCTCCCTTTGATGTCGGTGAGTGCAAGCTCCGGGGGTTGACCTACGCTGCGCCTCTGCGGGTTCTCGTGCGTCTGGTCATCTATGACAAGGACAGTCCCGACAGCAACAAGAAGGTGAAGGACGTCCGGGAGCAGGAAGTCTACATGGGGGAGATGCCCCTGATGACGGACACCGGCACCTTCATCATCAATGGTACCGAGCGCGTGATCGTTAACCAGCTTCACCGCTCACCGGGCGTGTTCTTTGATCATGACAAGGGCAAGACCCACTCCTCCGGGAAGGTGCTCTATTCTGCCCGGGTTATTCCCTATCGTGGTTCCTGGCTGGATTTCGAGTTCGATCCCAAGGATGCGATCTACGCGCGTATCGACCGCCGTCGCAAGTTGCCGGCGACCATTCTCTTGCGTGCCCTCGGTTACAGCGACCAGGAAATCCTGGATACCTTCTTCGAGAAGAACCTCTTCCATGTCACCAAGAAGGGTCTTGAGCTGGAGCTGATCCCCGATCGCCTGCGCGGAGAAACCGCGGCCTTTGATATCAAGGCCAAGGGTGAAGTGGTAGTCGAGCAGGGACGGCGGATCACCGCACGCCATATCCGCAAGCTCGAAAAGTCGGGCATCAAGCGACTGGCCGTGCCGCAGGACTATCTGATCGGCAAGATCGTCGCCGACGACATTCCCGATCCCGATACCGGCGAGGTCGTGGCCCAGGCCAATGAAGAGCTTACCGAGGAGCTGGTGGAGAAGCTGGTGGCTCTGAATGTGCCCACCATCCCCACGCTCTACGTCAACGACCTGGATCACGGGCCCTATATCTCGAGCACGCTGCGCATCGATCCGACCCGGACGCAGCTGGAAGCCCTGGTGGAGATCTACCGGATGATGCGTCCGGGTGAGCCTCCTACCAAGGATGCGGCCGAGAATCTGTTTCACAATCTCTTCTTCACCGATGATCGCTATGATCTTTCGCCAGTGGGGCGGATGAAGTTCAATCGCCGTCTGATGCGCGACTCCGTGAAGGGTCCGGGCATTCTCTACGACAAGCGCTACTTCGAAACCCTGGGTACGGATGCGGCGCAGCAGTGGATCGCGCAGGAAGGCGACTATTCCGACATCATTGATGTCCTCAAGGTCCTGATTGATATTCGCAACGGCAACGGTTCCACGGATGATATCGATCATCTCGGTAATCGTCGTGTGCGTTCCGTGGGCGAGATGGCGGAGAATGCCTTCCGCATTGGCCTGGTTCGGGTCGAGCGTGCCGTGCGTGAACGTCTGGCCCTGGCCGATTCCGAAGGCCACATGCCCCAGGACCTGATCAATGCCAAGCCTGTGGCGGCGGCGGTCAAGGAGTTCTTTGGCTCCTCGCAGCTGTCCCAGTTCATGGACCAGAACAATCCGCTCTCGGAGGTGACCCACAAGCGTCGGGTTTCGGCGCTTGGCCCGGGCGGTCTGACCCGGGAGCGTGCCGGCTTCGAGGTGCGCGATGTGCACCCGACCCACTACGGCCGGGTCTGTCCGATCGAGACGCCGGAAGGCCCGAATATCGGCCTGATCAATTCCATGTCGGTCTATTCGCGGACCAATGAGTACGGTTTCCTGGAGACACCTTATCGTCGGGTGGAAAAAGGCAAGGTCACCGATCAGGTCGAATACCTTTCCGCCATTGAGGAAGGCCGCTACGTCATCGCCCAGGCGAACGCCCGACTGGACAAGAAAGGGAAGCTGGTCGATGACCTGATTTCCTGCCGCCATGAAGGTGAATTCACCATGTCCACGCCGGATCGGGTGGACTATATCGATGTGTCACCCAAGCAGACGGTTTCGGTCGCGGCCGCCCTGCTGCCCTTCCTCGAGCACGATGATGCCAACCGCGCATTGATGGGCTCGAACATGCAGCGCCAGGCTGTGCCCAACCTCAAGACGGAAAAGCCGCTGGTGGGTACCGGCATGGAACGGCTGGTGGCGCGCGATTCCGGTGTCTGCGTGGTGGCCCGACGCGGTGGGGTGGTCGATTATGTCGATGCCAGCCGAATCGTGGTGCGGGTCAATGATGACGAGGCCGGGCACGATGAGTCCGGTGTCGATATCTACAATCTGACCAAGTACACCCGCTCCAACCAGAACACCTGTTACAACCAGCGTCCGCTGGTTTACCAGGGTGACCGGATCGGTGCCGGCGATATCCTCGCTGATGGTGCGTCCACCGACATGGGGGAGCTCGCGCTCGGACAGAACTTCCGGGTGGCCTTCATGCCCTGGCATGGCTACAACTTCGAGGACTCGATTCTCATTTCCGAGCGTGTGGTCCAGGAAGACCGTTTCACCACCGTTCATATCGAGGAGCTCACCTGTGTGGCCCGGGATACCAAACTGGGGTCCGAGGAAATCACCAGTGATATCCCCAACGTGAGCGAATCCGCCCTGGCCAAGCTGGATGAGTCGGGGATCGCCTATATCGGCGCGGAAGTAAAGGCCGGGGATATCCTGGTCGGCAAGGTCACGCCCAAGGGCGAGACCCAGCTCACCCCGGAGGAAAAGCTCCTGCGGGCGATCTTCGGGGAAAAGGCCTCCGATGTGAAGGACACTTCGTTGCGTGTGCCCCAGGGTATGGACGGCAACGTGATCGATGTCCGTGTCTTCACCCGGGATGGGGTGGAAAAGGACGATCGTGCCCTGGCCATCGAGCAGGAAGAGCTGGATGCCGTCCGCAAGGATATCCGCGACCGTCGCCGGATTCTCGAGGACGACATTTTCTCCCGGGTCGAGAAGATGCTGCTCGGCAAGGTGGCTGAAGGCGGTCCGAAAAAGCTCAAGGCCGGTGCCAAGATTACCCAGGCCTACCTCGACGACCTGGAAAGGGAAAAGTGGTTCGAGATTCGTCTGCGTAACGACGAGGCCAACAAGCAGCTCGAACAGATGGCCCGTCGCCTCGAAGAGCAGAATCAGGAATTCGACCGCTACTTCGAGGACAAGAAGCGCAAGATCACCGCTGGTGACGATCTCGCGCCCGGCGTGCTGAAGATGGTCAAGGTCTACCTTGCCGTGAAGCGTCGCTTCCAGCCGGGTGACAAGCTCGCCGGGCGACACGGGAACAAGGGCGTGGTCTCCATGATCGTGCCGGTTGAAGATATGCCCTACGATGAGCGCGGCGAGCCGATCGATGTCGTGCTCTCTCCCCTCGGTGTGCCTTCCCGCATGAACATCGGGCAGGTGCTGGAAACCCACCTTGGCTGGGCCGCCAAGGGTCTCGGCGAACGTATCGGCGAGATGCTGGATCGACAGGAAAAGATCCAGAAATTGCGGGAATTCCTGGACAAGATCTACAACCGCATCGGCGATGGCCCCCGTGTCGACCTCGACGGTCTCAGTGACGATGAGGTGATCGAACTGGCGGACAATCTCCGTGATGGCGTGCCGATGGGCACTCCGGTGTTCGACGGGGCCCGTGAAGAAGAGCTCAAGGCCCTGCTCAAGCTGGCCGGGCTGCCGGAAAGCGGGCAGGCCACCCTGTACGACGGCCGTACCGGCCAGGCCTTCGAGCGCCCGGTCACGGTAGGTTACATGTACATGCTGAAGCTCAACCATCTGGCCGATGACAAGATGCATGCCCGTTCCACCGGGCCCTACAGCCTGGTCACCCAGCAGCCGCTGGGCGGCAAGGCCCAGTTCGGTGGCCAGCGCTTCGGGGAAATGGAGGTCTGGGCGCTGGAAGCCTATGGCGCGGCCTACACCCTCCAGGAAATGCTCACGGTCAAATCCGACGACGTGAACGGTCGGACCAAGATGTACAAGAACATCGTGGACGGCAATCACCAGATGGAGGCGGGCATGCCCGAATCCTTCAATGTTCTCGTCAAGGAGATACGCTCGCTGGGTATCAACATCGAGCTGGAACAGGATTGATGTTCACGAACCTGAAGCTTCGTGAACATCGGCAACATTGAGCCCAAGCCGGCCAAGAGGCGAAAGACAGTATGAAAGATCTACTCAGACTTCTGAAGCAGCAGGGACAGGTGGAAGACTTCGATGCCATTCGCATTGCACTGGCATCACCGGACATGATCCGGTCCTGGTCTTTCGGTGAGGTCAAGAAACCGGAGACCATCAACTACCGGACCTTCAAGCCCGAGCGGGATGGCCTTTTCTGCGCCAAGATCTTTGGCCCGGTCAAGGACTACGAATGCCTCTGTGGCAAGTACAAGCGCCTCAAGCACCGCGGTGTGGTCTGCGAGAAATGTGGCGTGGAGGTGACCCTGGCCAAGGTGCGTCGCGAACGCATGGCGCACATCGAGCTCGCCAGTCCGGTGGCACATATCTGGTTCCTCAAGTCCCTGCCCTCGCGCATCGGCCTGATGCTTGACATGACCCTGCGCGAGATCGAGCGGGTGCTCTATTTCGAGGCCTTCGTGGTGGTCGATCCCGGCATGACTCCGCTGGAGCGCGGCCAGCTGCTGTCCGACGAGGCCTATCTCGAGGCGCTTGAAGAGCACGGTGATGACTTCGATGCGCGCATGGGCGCCGAGGCCGTCAAGGAAATGCTCAAGGGCATTGATCTCGAGGAGGAGATCAGCACGCTGCGTCAGGAAATTGAAGGCACCAATTCCGACTCCAAGATCAAGCGTCTGTCCAAGCGCCTGAAGATCATGGAGTCCTTCCAGGAATCCGGCAACAAGCCGGAATGGATGGTGATGGACGTGTTGCCGGTGCTGCCACCGGATCTGCGGCCCCTGGTGCCCCTGGATGGTGGGCGTTTTGCCACCTCCGATCTCAATGACCTCTATCGCCGGGTCATCAACCGGAACAACCGTCTCAAGCGCCTGCTCGAGCTCAATGCGCCGGACATCATCGTCCGCAACGAAAAGCGCATGTTGCAGGAATCGGTCGATGCCATGCTGGACAATGGCCGCCGAGGGCGCGCCATCACCGGTTCCAACAAGCGGCCCCTGAAGTCCCTGGCCGACATGATCAAGGGCAAGCAGGGTCGCTTCCGTCAGAACCTGTTGGGCAAGCGGGTCGATTACTCGGGCCGTTCGGTCATCGTGGTCGGTCCGACACTGAAGCTCCACCAGTGTGGTATCCCCAAGAAGATGGCGCTGGAGCTGTTCAAGCCCTTCATCTTCTCCAAGCTGCAACTGCGGGGCATGGCCACCACCATCAAGGCTGCCAAGAAGATGGTGGAGCGCGAAGGCCCGGAAGTCTGGGATATTCTTGAAGAGGTGATCCGCGAGCACCCGGTGATGCTGAACCGGGCGCCCACTCTCCATCGCCTCGGTATCCAGGCCTTCGAGCCGGTCCTGATCGAGGGCAAGGCCATTCAGCTGCACCCGCTGGTGTGTCCGGCCTACAACGCCGACTTCGACGGCGACCAGATGGCCGTGCACGTGCCGCTGTCGCTGGAAGCCCAGCTTGAGTGCCGGGCACTGATGATGGCTTCCAACAATATCCTCGCGCCCGCCAGTGGTGAGCCCATCATCAATCCCTCACAGGATGTGGTGCTGGGTCTGTATTACATGACGCGGGAACGGGTGAACGCGCGGGGCGAAGGCAGTGTCTTTTCCGATGTTGCCGAGGTCCACCGTGCGCACCACACCGGGCAGGCGGATCTCCAGGCTGCGATCAAGGTCCGGGTCCCGGACTATGTCCCCGAAGAAGACGGCAGTCTGACCTATCGACTCCGTCTGATGGAAACGACCGTCGGTCGCGCCCTTCTGTCCGAAATCCTGCCCGAGGGTCTTCCCTTCGAGCTGCTTAACAAGCCGCTCGACAAGAAGGCCATTTCCTCGGTGATCAATGCCTGCTACCGCGAGGTGGGGCTCAAGGAGACGGTCGTTTTCGCCGACCAGCTCATGTACACCGGTTTCTACCGCGCCACCATGGCCGGGGTCTCCATCGGTGTTGACGACATGGTCGTGCCGGGGGAAAAGGAAGAGATCCTTACCCGCGCCGAAAACGAGATCAAGGAGATCGAGGACCAGTATGCCTCGGGCCTCGTGACCGTCGGCGAACGCTACAACAAGGTGGTCGATATCTGGTCCCGGACCAACGAGCAGGTGGCCAAGGTCATGATGGACCAGCTCGGCAAGGAAGACGTGACCGATGCCGAGGGCAATACCGTCAAGCAGGAGTCCTTCAACTCCATCTACATGATGGCCGATTCGGGTGCGCGTGGTTCCGCGGCCCAGATTCGCCAGCTTGCGGGCATGCGGGGTCTGATGGCCAAGCCTGACGGCTCGATCATCGAAACGCCGATTACCGCGAATTTCCGTGAGGGCCTGAACGTCCTCCAGTACTTCATTTCCACGCACGGTGCACGGAAGGGTCTGGCCGATACCGCGCTCAAGACCGCCAACTCGGGTTACCTGACCCGTCGCCTGGTGGATGTCTCCCAGGATCTCGTGGTCACCGAAAACGACTGCGAGACCGAGGAAGGCGTGGACATGCGGCCCATTGTCGAGGGCGGTGATGTGGTCGAGTCTCTCAAGGAGCGGGTCCTGGGGCGTTGCCTGGCCAACCCGGTCTACAAGCCGGGTACCGACGAAGTGCTCATGGACCGCAATGAGATGCTTGATGAGCGCAAGGTGGACCTGCTCGAAACCCTGGGCGTGGACGCGGTCAAGGTGCGATCCCCGATCACCTGCGAGACCCGCTATGGCGTGTGCTCGAAGTGTTACGGGCGTGATCTGGCGCGCGGGCACGAGGTCAATATCGGCGAGTCGGTCGGGGTCATCGCGGCCCAGTCCATCGGCGAGCCGGGCACCCAGCTCACCATGCGGACCTTCCACATCGGCGGGGCCGCTTCCCGTGCCGTGGCCGTGAGCAATGTCGAGGTCAAGGGCGCAGGCCGGATCCGGCTCGAGAACATGAAGACCGTCAAGCACCGGGATGGCCATCTGGTCGCGGTATCGCGCTCCGGTGAAATCGCGGTCCAGGATGAGTACGGCCGCGAGCGGGAGCGCTACAAGGTACCCTATGGGGCCACGCTCCATGTGGATGATGGTGGCGAGGCCGAGGCGGGCACGATTGCCGCCGAATGGGATCCGCATACCCATCCCATCGTGACCGAGGTCGCCGGCAAGCTGGTCTTCAAGGACTTCATCGAGGGCGTGACCGTCAATCGGGAAACCGACGAGGTGACCGGTCTGACCAGCATTGTGGTGCTTGATCCGAAGCAGCGAAGCCAGCAGGGCAAGGACCTGCGGCCGATGATCAAGCTGGTCGACGAGAAGGGCAAGGACGTCCATATCCCCGGCACCGACATTCCGGCTGCCTATGTCCTGCCCGGCAGCGCGATTGTCAGCGTCCAGGACGGCGACCAGGTGGATGTGGGTGATGTCCTTGCTCGCATTCCCCAGGAGTCGGGCAAGACCCGTGACATCACCGGGGGTCTTCCGCGGGTGGCCGACCTGTTCGAGGCCCGGCGTCCCAAGGAGGCGGCGATCCTGGCCGAGCATACCGGCACGGTGTCCTTTGGCAAGGAGACCAAGGGCAAGCACCGCTTCGTCATCACCGATGAGGACGGTGAAAGCCACGAGATGCTCATTCCCAAGTGGCGCCAGATCCATGTGTTCGAAGGGGAGCATGTGGAACGGGGTGAGGTCATTGCCGATGGCGAGACCAACCCGCATGATGTTCTGCGCCTGCTGGGGGTCAAGGAATTGGCGAATTACCTGGTCCAGGAAATCCAGGATGTCTACCGCCTCCAGGGTGTGAACATCAATGACAAGCACATCGAGGTGATCATTCGCCAGATGCTGCGCAAGGTCGAGGTTACCGAGCCCGGCGACAGTGAATTCCTGCGTGGCGAGCAGGTCGAGGAAGCCCGGATGCTGGAAGCCAACGAGAAGCTGGAAGCGGAAGGCAAGATGCCGGCGCGCTATCAGGGCGTGCTGCTCGGCATCACCAAGGCTTCGCTGGCGACCGAATCCTTCATCTCGGCCGCGTCCTTCCAGGAGACCACCCGGGTCCTCACCGAGGCCGCCGTGCGCGGTGCCCGGGACGACCTGCGCGGGCTCAAGGAGAATGTCATCGTGGGCCGTCTGATCCCGGCCGGTACCGGGCTTGCCTACCACAAGGATCGGCGTCGCAAGCGTTACCAGGCCGAGGAGGCCATGGTGGCCGAGCTGGCCGACGCCATGCAGGATTCGGGGGATGGCGAGGAGGCCTCGGCCACCGAGGCCGGAGAGCCCTCCCAGAGCGGCTCCGGAGAGGACTCCGAGAGCTGAGTCCGGCCACGACACCCGCCCGGGGCGCTTGACACCCCCGGGCGGGCTCCTTAGAATCTCCGCTCTTCACTGGAGAGTTTATAGCCCCTGCTGGACGGCGGGGGTCCACGGGCTCCGGAAGGGGGCGCGGCGTCCCGCGCCCTGATTCTTGTGTCGGGCCCGGCAACCGGCCGGTAAAACCGGCCTTTGTTTTATCTCAAGGCCCGTGCGGACGGGTCGATGTCAACGGATTTCAAGAGAGATTACGGACCATGGCAACCGTTAACCAGCTTGTCCGGAAACCGCGCAAGCGGCCGCTGGAGAAGAGCAACGTGCCGGCACTGCAGGCGTCGCCGCAGAAGCGGGGCGTGTGCACGCGTGTCTATACCACCACCCCCAAGAAGCCGAACTCGGCTCTGCGGAAAGTGGCGCGTGTGCGGCTGACCAACGGCTATGAGGTCAGCAGCTACATCCCCGGCGAGGGGCATAACCTGCAGGAGCACTCGGTGGTGCTGATTCGCGGTGGACGAGTGAAGGATCTGCCGGGTGTCCGCTATCACACCGTGCGCGGTGCCCTGGACTGTGCCGGCGTCAACGAGCGTCGCAAGGGCCGTTCCAAGTACGGCGTCAAGAAACCCAAGTCCTGATCCCGATCGGATACACAGACATTTTCAGGTAGAGCGTCATGCCAAGAAGAAGAGAAGTTCCACGCCGCACGATCCTCCCCGATCCCAAGTTCGGGAGTGAGCTGCTGGCGAAGTTCATCAACATGGTCATGCGGGACGGCAAGAAGTCCGTTGCGGAGCGCCTGGTGTATGGCGCCCTGGATCAGGTTCAGGACAAGAAAGGTGCCGACCCGCTGGAGCTTCTCGAGAAGGCGCTTGAAAACGTGCGCCCCATGGTCGAGGTGAAATCCCGGCGTGTGGGTGGCGCGACCTATCAGGTTCCCGTGGAGGTGCGTTCCTCCCGGCAGATGGCCCTTGCCATGCGCTGGACCATCGACTCCGCCCGCACGCGGAGCGAGAAATCCATGGCCGAACGTCTGGCCGGCGAGCTGATGGATGCCGCCGAAGGCCGTGGCGCGGCCGTGCGCAAGCGCGAGGATGTCCACCGGATGGCGGAAGCCAACAAGGCTTTCTCGCACTTCCGCTGGTAACAGGCAAACGACGTTCAGAGGAATTCAGCCGTGGCACGCAAGACACCAATCGAGCGCTATCGGAATATCGGCATCATGGCTCATATTGATGCCGGCAAGACCACCACGACCGAGCGCGTCCTTTTCTATACCGGTATCTCGCACAAGATTGGCGAGGTGCATGACGGTGCCGCTGTCATGGACTGGATGGATCAGGAGCAGGAGCGTGGCATCACGATTACATCCGCCGCCACGACCACTTTCTGGCAGGGCATGGACCAGCAGTTCGACGAGCACCGGGTGAACATCATCGATACCCCCGGGCACGTGGACTTCACCATTGAGGTCGAGCGTTCCCTGCGCGTGCTGGATGGCGCCGTGGGCGTGTTCTGTGCGGTGGGTGGTGTCGAGCCCCAGTCCGAGACGGTCTGGCGCCAGGCCAACAAGTACGAGGTGCCGCGGATTGCCTTCGTCAACAAGATGGACCGGGCCGGTGCCGACTTCCTCCGCGTCGTGGGCCAGATCAAGGACCGGCTGGGCGCTTTCCCGGTGCCGATTCAGCTTCCGATCGGAGCCGAAGAGGATTTTGAGGGTGTGGTCGATCTCATCCGTATGAAAGCGATCTACTGGGACGACAGCACCATGGGCGCCAATTACGACGAGCGCGACATCCCGGAGCACATGCTTGAGCAGTGCCAGACCTACCGGGAGCAGATGCTCGAGGCCGCTGCGGAGTCCTCCGAAGAACTGATGGACAAGTACCTCAACGAGGGCGACCTCAGTCAGGAAGAGATTCGTCAGGCCCTGCGCCAGCGCACGCTGGCCAACGAGATCGTTCTGGCGATGTGCGGCTCAGCGTTCAAGAACAAGGGTGTTCAGGCCCTCCTCGACGCCGTGGTCTATTATCTGCCCTCTCCGGTGGACGTGCCGCCGGTGGAAGGCATTCTCGACGATGCCGAGGAAAGCACCGGCAAGCGGCTGCCGAAGGACGATGAGCCCTTCTCCGCGCTCGCCTTCAAGATTGCCACCGACCCCTATGTCGGTAACCTGACCTTCTTCCGGGTCTATTCCGGCGTTCTCAGCTCCGGTGACAGTGTCTATAACCCGGTGAAGGGCAAGCGCGAGCGTATCGGCCGTCTGCTGCAGATGCATTCGAACGAGCGGCGCGAGATCAAGGAAGTGCGCGCCGGGGACATCGCCGCTGCCGTGGGCCTCAAGGCCGTACAGACGGGCGACACCCTGTGTGACAAGGACAACATCATCACGCTCGAGCGGATGGAGTTCCCCGAGCCGGTGATCTCCGTGGCCGTGGAGCCCAAGTCCCGTGCTGATCAGGAGAAGATGGGCGAAGCGCTCGGCAAGCTCGCCCGGGAGGATCCGTCCTTCCAGGTGCGGACCGACGAAGAGTCCGGCCAGACCATCATTTCCGGCATGGGTGAGCTGCACCTGGACATCATCGTCGACCGGCTCAAGCGAGAGTTCAAGGTCGAAGCCAACGTGGGCAAGCCCCAGGTGGCCTACCGCGAAACCATCCGCAAGGCGGTGGAGCAGGAAGGCAAGTTCATCCGTCAGACCGGTGGTCGCGGCCAGTACGGTCATGTCTACCTGCATATCGAACCGCAGGAATCCGGGGCCGGTTACGAATTCGTCAACAAGATTGTCGGCGGCGTGGTGCCGAAGGAATACATTCCGTCCGTCGACAAGGGTATTCAGGAACAGCTGGAAAACGGCGTCATCGCGGGTTATCCCATGGTGGACGTCAAGGTCACCCTGTATGACGGCTCCTACCACGATGTGGACTCGAGCGAGTCGGCCTTCAAGATTGCCGGCTCCATGGCGTTCCAGGAAGGGGCCAAAAAGGCCGACCCGGTGCTTCTCGAGCCGATGATGAAGGTCGAGGTCGTGACGCCCGAAGACTACATGGGCGATGTGATGGGGGACCTCAATCGTCGGCGCGGCACGGTCCAGGGCATGGATGATGTGCCGTCCGGCAAGCAGCTGCATGCCGAGGTACCGCTGGCCGAAATGTTCGGGTATGCGACGGATCTGCGTTCCGCGACCCAGGGCCGAGCTGCCTACACGATGGAGTTTTCTCATTACGCGGAAGCACCATCGAGCATCGCCGATGAGCTGATCAAGAAAGCATCCTGAACCGAACTGCTGAATTTTCCGTAACAAAGAACACGAGGTGTAACCGTGGGCAAGGAAAAGTTTGAGAGAAGCAAGCCGCACGTGAACGTGGGGACGATTGGTCATGTGGACCATGGTAAGACGACTTTGACGGCGGCGATGACGAAGGTTGCCGGCGACAAGTACGG
>SLND01000190.1 GCA_007133205.1 Natronospiraceae bacterium
GGTTTTGCTCGGCCCTTCCCTGGGCCTCGCCCTTCGGGCTCACGCCTGTCGGCGTTCGCGACAAATCGCTCCCGGCGATTTGTTCAAGACCGCCGCATTCGACCGCTCTGCCACCTCTCCGGTGTCGGGCTCAGGCCGCCCTTGTCGGGCAGGTTTAGGCGCTGGCCGGGCGACAGGATAACATGGGCACTTCATTTGACGGGTCTGGTGAGGTAGAGATGCGAGGAATTCGGACGTGGGGTTTGGTCTGCCTGGGCGGGATTATGGTTGTGCTGGCGGCGTGCGAGCGGGAGCCCGATCCGGAGTGGGCGCAGGTCTCGGTAGCCGGGGAGCACGCAGGGGAAGCGGCCGGGGAGGGGCGTCTGTTCGTGGTTTTCGCGCCAGCGGATGAGGAGGCGCCTTATGCGCGGATCGGCAATCCGCGCGCGGGGGCGGATCCCTTCTTCGCGACGGATGTCTCGGGCTGGTCGGCGGGTGCGGATGATGCGCTGGCTGTGAGCGACGAGCTGACGGGTTTTCCCCTGTCGGATCCGGAGGCCGTACCGGATGGGGAGTACATGGTGCAGGCGGTTTACAAGACCGATTTCTTTTTCCACGAGGTGGCGGGCCCGGGGAGCTGGTTGTCGGAACCGGTTTCAGTGAACTGGCCGGAGGATCGCGGCGAGATCGAGCTGGTTCTGGAGGAGAAGATCGAGGATGTGGTGCCACGGGATCGCCCGCATGTTCGCTTCGTGCGTATCAAGAGCGAGAAGCTGAGTGAGTTTCATGACGAAGAGATTCATCTTCGGGCGGCGGTGATCGTGCCCAGTGACTTTGATGACACGGATGAGGAATATCCGGTCCGCTACCACATTGGTGGTTACGGATCGCGCTACACCCGGGCCCTGGATTTGCTGGAGACGGGCACGGAGTTTCGGGATGGCTGGTTTGATCCGGAGGTGCCCGATTTCCTGATGGTTTATCTGGATGGGACCGGCCCCTACGGTGATCCCTATCAGATCAATTCCCGCAACAGTGGGCCCTGGGGGGATGCGGTCGTGGAGGAACTGATTCCCCATATCGAGCAGAGCTTTCGGGCGATTGCCGAGCCTGAAGCCCGCTTTCTGGATGGTGGTTCGACGGGTGGCTGGGCTTCGCTGGCACTGCAGGTCTTTTATCCCGAGTTCTTCAACGGTGCCTGGTCATTCTGTGCGGACAGCCCCGATTTTCGCCATTTCCAGCTCGTGAATCTGTACGAGGACGAAAATGCCTTCGTCAACCGCCACGACTACGAGCGGCCAAGCAAACGCGATACCGACGGCGAACCCGAGTTTTCCATCCGCCGGGAGATAGAGATGGAGAAGGCACTGGGGCGGGGTGACAGCTTCACCACCTCGGGTCAGCAGTGGGGCGCCTGGAACGCGCTGTATGGCCCCAGTGATGACGACGGCAAGCCGAAACCGGTCTGGGATCAGGAGACCGGGGAGATTGATCACGAGGTGGTCGAAGCCTGGCGCGAATATGATCTTTCCCTCTACCTGGATGAAAACTGGCCGGACATTGGGGAAGACCTGGTCGGCAAACTGCGTATCTGGATGGGGGACATGGATGATTATTATCTGAACAACGGGATGTATCGGTTTGCCGATCTGCTCGAGGAGCTGGATGACCCGGAACCGGAGGCGGAATTCACCTGGGGGCCCCGGCAGGGCCATTGCTGGGTGCCTCTGACTCACCGGGAGATATTCGAGCAGATGCAGGACCGGTATGAGGCGACTGTCGAGGAAGAGAACTGAGCCCGCAGCTTGATCCATGGTTTTCAACCCATGGAGTCCACTTCAATCTGCCTGAGACATTCTCCTGGATAGGGTGTCCAGGCGCCGGCTTTGCATTACGAATCAGGAGTTAGCCCAGCATGTGGATCAAGCATATCCCGCGGGAAGAGGCCGATGGAGTCTTGCGAAAACGTCTTGATCAGGTAGCAGATGATCAGGGGCGGGTGGATGGCGTGTTGCAGGTGCACAGCCTGCGCCAGCATACCCTGGATGGTCACCTCAGCCTTTACCGAAACGTACTCCACCACCCCAAGAACGAAGTGCCGAAATGGTTTCTGGAGCTGATCGGTATCCTGGTCAGCCGGATCAATGGCTGTGACTATTGCGTGACTCATCACCGCCAGGGCCTGGCCCGGGTGCTGGATGATGAGGAATGGGCACAGCGCCTGGTTGCCGAGCTGGAGGATCCGGAGGAGAGCATTCTGTTCAGTGCGCGTGAAAAGGCGGCACTGGCTTATGCCCGCAAGCTGACCCTGACACCCGCCGAAGTGGTGCAGGACGATGTGACGGCCATGCGTGATGCCGGGTGGTCGGATCACCATATCCTGGAAATCAATCAGGTGGCTTCCTATTTTGCCTACTCCAATCGAACGGTTCTCGGTCTGGGGGTGGAACTGGAGGCGTGGCGACGCTGAACCGTGAATGGCGCACTAGCGCGCAAGCAGTTCCTCCATGTTGCCAACAATCTCCTTGCTCACACGATTGACTATCGAGCGTGTGGTGCCGGCAACCACCCTGGCCAGCAGGCGATTGCCAAGTTCGTACTCCAGGCTCAAGTGAAGGTGGGTGCCTTCCGCGACCGGGGTAAGCGTATAGCTGCCACGGTTCGGGATGCCGGTGACGGATTGCCATGCAAAGCGGGAAGGCGGCTCGATTTCGGTGACCTCGACTTCGAATTGCAGCTTGAAACCTGCCACACGAACGTGCCAGCGGTAGTGACCATCCCCCAGCACTTCGATATCCCTGACGGCCTCGCAGAGTTCAACGAATGGCTCCACCCGGCTGATCAGGGCAAATACCGGTTCGGGATCGGCCTTGACGATACCTTCGTGCTTGATTTGCGGCATGGCGGGGCATCCCTTGTCGCCTTGCAGATTTCATCTTCCTTCTACGATACCGATTACCGCAATACCAGCATTACCACGACAATGCCGCTCCAGATAAGGATGGCCGGTGCCAGTCGAAACAGCCATCTTTCTGCGCTTGCCAGGGTCATCCGCAGGTGACTGCGGACATGAGCCGGGCTGTGGAAACGCAACGTGGGCAATGCGAGCGTCGGCGCGCGCGGGAAGAGGGCGATCAGATCGCCTTCGGGCACTGTCGGGCGGGGATGAGTGGGCAGAAGCCGCCGGCCGAGCAAGACCAGGATTACACCGAGCAGGACGGGCAGCAGGGTTTCAGCGAGATAGCCGGGCTGAAATGGCCGCAGAACCGCCTCCGGCAGCAGCCAGGCAGCCACCAGCCAGGGCAGAATGATCACGGCAAGGATGCTGCACTGCCAGGGTAGTGTGCTACGGGCAAAGGCCTTGCTGTCCGTTTCGCGCTCGGGCCAGGCCAGGCGCAGAAAATGGATCATCAACAGGGTGGTAGCCACACTTGAGAGCAGCATGGCCGGTTCAAACAGGTCCGGCGCCTCTGCCAGGCCGGACTTGAGCAGCACCTTGGCCAGGGCCCCGGAAGTGAGCGGGGCGCCCGCGAGAGCCAGTGCCGGCCACCACATCATGAGTCGGGCAGTTCGTGGCGAATGCCTGGCGATATCGACCGAGAGGAACAGCGCACTCTTGGCCAGGCCATGGTGGAGCGCAAACAGTACTGCCGAGGTCACCAGCAATGGCGCCAGGTCCGGGAAGGCCAGGGCCAGTCCGACGGCAATCGAGATCAGGCCCATCTGGCTGACACTGGAATAGGCCAGCACCGTCTTGGCGCGGTTCTGAAGCAGGCCGATGGCCACGGCATAGAGGGCGGTAAAGAGACCGAGTGCTGCCAGGCTCATGCCGGCGATCTGGAAGCCGTCGGCCTCGATGGGCAGGAAACGCAGCCAGCCGATCAGGCCGCCCTTGAGGATGACCCCGCTGAGCACTGCACTGGCCGGTACCGGAGCCTGGGGATGGGCAAGGGGGAGCCACATGTGCAAACCGGCCAGGCCCATCTTGACCCCGAACCCGGCCAGCAGCAGCCAGATCACCCAGGCCTGCTCGGTCATTTCTTCAAGGCCGGGGCTGCCCGCTTCCAGGGCAAAGTTGCCCAGCGTCGCCCCCATGGTAAGCAGGGATGCGATGATGGCCGCCTCGCCGAGTACCGCCATGATCAGGTAGATGCGGCCGGCGCGATAGTCTTCCGGGCGACGATGGAAGACCACCAGGCCATAGGCGGCAAAGGTCATCATGGCGTAGGCGGCATAGAAACTGGCCGCATCCAGGGTCAGGAATACACAGAGATTGCCGGTCCAGGTGAGCAGCCAGAGAAGATAGAAGACCGGGCGACGTTCCTTCGGAAGATGATGGCGCCCGTGCAGGCCGGCCAGGGTCCAGGCAATGCTGGCCAGCAGGACCAGGGGCAATGCGATATCGTCAATCCCGACCCGGGCACCCAGCAGCAGCCATGCAAAATCGATGATCTCGCCATGCAGAGGGAGCAGCCCCAGGGCCGTGAGCGGTACCCAGGGCGCAAGACCCAGGGCGATGCGCTGGAGCTTCGGCACGAAGAGGGCAGCCGCCACCACCAGTGGCAACACGGGAATGACAAAACCCGTAATGGCGAGATAGGGAATGTTCACGGTGCCACTCCGTAGATCTGCTCACCAATGAACTGGGCCCATTGCAGAGGGCTGAAGGGCATACCGGCGAGAATGCCCGCGCCCAGCGCGAAGGTCGCGGTCGCCACGGTAGGTATCAGCAGCGACAGCGGCGCCTCATGGATGCCGGGGCCTCGGTCCGGCGCATCCGCTCTGGGAAACCAGGCTCGCCGCAGTACCGGAAGGAAATAGGCCGCATTCAGGAGAGTGCTGGCCACCAGTACCCCCAGCACCCAGTATTGTCCGTTTTCGACCCCACCCAGGCCGAGGTACCACTTGCTGACGAAGCCGGCGATGGGAGGCACGCCAATCATGCCCAGTGCGGCGAGGGTAAAGGCCGCCATGGTCCAGGGCATGGTGCGGCCCATGCCGTCCACCTGATCCACCCGCTTGATGCCATGGGTTTCGGCCAGATTCCCGGCGCAGAAAAACAGCGTGATCTTCATTAGCCCCTGGTGCACCAGATGGACCAGGCCACCGATTGTGGCCATGGGGCTGCCAATGCCGACTCCCAGTGCAATATAGGAGACCTGGCTCACGGTGGAAAAGGCGAGACGCTGCTTGATGTCGCTTGCCTGCAAGGCTCGCAATGAGCCCCAGACTATGGTGATGGCGGCAGCGATGGCGAGGACATGATTCATTCCCAGGGTTGCGACCAGATCCAGGCCGTACACGTCATAGACCAGGCGGACGATTCCGAAGGCACCGGCCTTGACCACTGCAACGGCGTGAAGGAGGGCACTGACGGGCGCCGGCGCAACCATTGCCTGGGGCAGCCAACCATGCAGCGGTACCATGGCCGCCTTGACCCCGACACCCACCAGAAGCAGAAGGAAGATCCCGATCAACAGCGCCGGCGGCAGATCGGGATCAACAAAACCGCCCGGCGTGAAGACCTGATCTCCCATCAGGGCATAGAGGGCAATGATGCCGAACAGGAAGATGCCTCCACCCCCTAGGGTGTAGGCCAGATAACGCTTGCCGGCGCGCAGGGCGACGGATACGCCCCGATGGACGACCAGCGGCCAGGTGGTCAGGGTGAGCAGCTCGTAGAAGAGGAAGAAGGTGAACAGGTTGCCCGCCACCGAAACACCCATGGTGGCGGCAACACACAGACTGAAGAACCCGAAGAAGCGGCAGCGGTTGGGGGACTGTTCAAGATAGCCGATCGCGTACACGGTGGTGATCAGCCAGAGTATGGCCGAAAGGGTGGCCAGCAGCATGCTGAGTGAATCCGCATGCAGGTAGAGGTCTATGCCGGGCAACAAGGGCAGTCGGAATTCGAAATCGTGACCCTGGCCAACACCCCAGAGCATGAAGCCCACCAGCACAAGCTTGAGCACGGCTGCGCCCAGATTGATCACCACGCGGGTACGCTGGTAGGGCTCTCCAAGAACCAGTATGAGCAGGCCCGCCACCAGTGAGCTCAGTACCATCCAGGCCGGCATGGCCATCCATACGGGATGGTCTTGCAGGGCTTCCATCATGGGCTCACCTCCGGTGCTCCCACGGCCAGAAAGGGAGCGAGGAGTTCACCGGTCATGCCGAGGGCCACCGCAGCAGCGGCCAGGAGCACGGGCGGCCAGAGCAGCAGGCGATTGAGACCGTGGCGGGTTTCCCGCAGCGGTTCTTCGTGCCATGGCCTGGGACTGTGCACGGCGAAGGAGACGACGCGAAACACGTACAGTGCCGCCAGCAGGCCGCCCATGCCGATGGCCACCGCCCACCACCACTGCCCCTGTTCCAGGGCCGCGGTAATCATCCACCACTTGGCAATGAAACCCCCGGTGGGAGGCAGACCGGCAATGGCTACCCCGGCCACGGCCATGGCGAGGAGGTTCTTGGACAGCACCCGGTCGCAACCGGCAAGACCCACCAGCCGGTCGTGCCCGATGCCCAGGATGAGATTGCCCGCAGCGAGGAAGAAAGCGGCCTTGGCCAGGCCATGCACCAGGGCGTGGTAGATCACGCCCTGCCAGGCAACCACGGAGGCCAGCGGTATCAGCAGGAGCAGGTATCCGAGCTGGGCCACGGTGGAATAGGCAATGACCGGCTTGAGCCGATGCTGACGGAGAGCCTGCAGGGAGCCGTAGAGGATGCCCAGCACACCCACCACGCCCATGAGCTGTGCCACGGCTGGAGTCCAGGCCGCTTCGAACGGGCCAAGCCAGAGACGGATCACGAGATAGGCCGCGGCCTTGGCGACCAGTGCCGAGAGCAGTGCACTGGCCGGGGGTGATGCGGCCGCATGGGCCCGGGGCAACCAGCCGTGAGCCGGAAACAGGGCCGCCTTCATCGCCAGGCCCACGGTTATGGCCAATAGGGCGATGGTTTCGCCCGGGCCCGCTGCCTCGCTCTCTCGAGCGCTCAACTCCGGCAGTGCAAGCAGGCCTGTCTCGGCATAAACGAGAGCTACCCCGAGGAGGAAGAGGATCGAGCCTACCAGGGCAAAATACAGGTACTGCATTGCGGCTGACAGTGCCTCGCGACCACGTGCCAGGGCTACAAGCGGTACCGCGGCCAGGGTGGTGATTTCGAGGGTGACGTAGATATTGAACAGGTCGCCGGAGACGAACAGGGCGTTGAGTCCGGACCAGAGCAGAAACCAGAGGACTCGGTATTGTTGCCCGGAAGGGTGGGACACGCTACGCAGCCAGCCGGAGGCGTATACCGCCGTACCCAAACCCGTCAGGGCGGTCAGCCAGAGCATGGCCAGGGCCAGGCCATCGACGTAAAGGGGAATGCCAAGCGGCAGTTCATGGCCCCCGAGTTCGAGCAGTAGCGGACCCTGACCCATTACAGTGCCGCTCAGGGGTACCAGCAGCACCAGGCTGATCGCGCCCAGTGAAATGGACAGCAGGTCCAGGACAAGACCCCGGGGCCACAGCAGGGCCACCACGCCGGCCAGCAAGGGGGCGAAAATGAGAAAGGTCAGCGTGGGGGCGACCAGACTGTCAAGTTCAGTCATCATCTCCGCCCTCCGGATCGGACTCGCCGGTCACGGCGCGGAAATGGCGGATCAGTGCAAGGGCGAATGCGGTCAGGGATACTGCGATGACAATGCCGGTCAATACCATGGCCTGGGGAACCGGGTCGGGCCCGTCTGGCGTTTCCGCTGCGACCACGATCAGAAAGAGGAATACCGCGGTGGCCATTACATTGGCGGCAAGCAGCCGCCGCACCAGTTCGGTGCGGATCAATACACCATAAAGCCCAATGGCGAACAGCAGTCCGGCAGTGACGGAGAAAAGCCAGCCCGTCATTGCCGGCCTCCCGGATGGTTCGTTGACCGACGCAACTGCAGGCTGCGGCTTCCCACAAAGAGCAGGACCAGGGTCGCGGCAATGGACAGCATCAGTGCAAACTCGATCAGCAGTACCAGGGCATAAGCACCTTGCTCCGGATGGCTCAGCGGGGCGGGTGCCCACAGCAGAGACAGGCAGGCAAACAGGCTGAAGAGACCCAGACCCACAGTGATCAGCAAGGCATTGACGGTGCCGGGTTCATGGGTCGGGGTGAACCGACCCGCGAGCTGGTACATCACGCCAAGGGCACCGAGCAGGGCACCGGCCTGAAATGCACCCCCGGGGGCATGGCTGCCGGCCCAGAACAGGTACAGGCCGGTCAGCAGCAGTACGGGTGTAATCATGGCCAGCAAGGAAGGCAGCATCGGCATGGGATGATCGGGCACGGGGTACAGGGCAGGCAGGCGTCTCTGGTCGAGCAGCACCCGGGCCCCGACAAGGGCCAGCAGGAGCACCGCCATCTCCAGCAGGGTATCGATGGCACGGAAATCTAGCAGAACGCTGGTAATCGGATTGTCCAGGAAATGGGTCTCCGCGGCTTTGATGGCGGCTTCGGGCGTCGGTCCACCATCCCTGGGGATACTGTGCATCAGCCAGGCCAGGCCGACTCCCGCTGCCAGGGACAGGGGCAGGGCCAGCCATTTGGGGACTCCGGAAGGCCTGTCCCGGAGGGGTTGCTCGTCGGAGCGCATCTCGCTCACTGCCGCACGGCAGGCGTTGAGAAGCAGGGCCCCGGTGATGCCGGCACCGATCGCGGCTTCGGCAAGGGCAAGATCGGGAGATCCAAGGCGTGCCCAGGTCACCGCCATCATCAGCCCGAAGACCATGAACATCACCACGCTCCGGAACAGTCCCGTACCGGTAATTGCCTGCCACGCAAGCCACAACAAGCCGATGCAAAGCAGGACATCAAACCCGGAGGCAAGTAAATCGGACACGGGCATCAGTCTTCCGTCCCTGCCGATTCATGCCAGCGTGCGATGAGAAACGCGGAAACTGTCGCGGCGAAGATTGCCAGGATCCAGATGAAACCCAGGCGCAGGATGCCCGGCAGCGTCCCATCATGAATCATCAGGCCAAGACAGATCAGGCCCAGCCCGACATTGTCAGCCTTGGTAAGCGCATGCAGACGAGTGTGGACATCGGGAAACCGCAGCAAGCCGACTGTGCCCGCCAGGAAGAAGGCGCAGCCGACGGTTACCAGCGCGATGGTCCACCAGTCCGTCAGCATCAGTCATGGTCCCCTCGGCCGTCATCGGTCTTCTGGACCGTTTCATGGGGGAAGCGTACAAAGGCGACAGAAGCAATCGCTGCGAGCATGACGAAGAGCAGCGCGACCTTTACCAGGACGGCCGATGCCTGACTGTAGGCGAGAAGCAGGAGGGTAGCGACCGTGGTGGTACCGAAAAGCAGCAGGGTGAGCAGACGATCGGCTGTAGTAGGCCCGAGGTACACACGCACCATCCCGGCAGCGAGATTGATCAGCAGAAACAGGGCGGCACCGAGCAAGAATGTGTTCATATCCGCATCCCTGCGTCTGGCAGACCGAACAGATCGGCCACGCGTTTTTCAAGCCTTCGAATGTTCGCCATGGGGTCGCCCGCGATACCGTGTACGGTGAGCAGGTCGTCTTCCAGGTCCACCGCGAGAGTACCGGGCAAAAGACTGATTGTACCGACCAGAACGGTGCGAGCTGGACCGTCGGGCAACTGCACCGCAATCTGTCGCTTCTCGATCAAGAGGGGAAGTCGCGGATGCAGGGCGCGCCCCGCCACGTCCAGCCCACCATACAGTGACTGGCTTATGAAATAGGCCACAAAGCGCAGCAACCCCAGTGGATGCAGGGGTTGTGCCCGGACGGGGCTGAGATGAAGAGTCATCAGTACAACGGCCAGGATGGCCGGGCCACCGAACCACCAGCCCTCGCCTTCGGCCAGACCCAGCCACAAGAGCGCCAGCAAGGCTGCAATGATAAAGGCAGCGGGCAGATCCTGGGTTGCACGGCGGCGCAGGGACATTTGCCAGTTCCGTTGAGGCATAATTGGCCGGGAAAAGCATGACCATACCCACCCGCAGCGGCGATGCAAAGCCCGGCGACTGAGGCAAAAGCAAAGGCCGGCGGGGGCTGCGGTTCGCGCCGGGGGCGGTTTCTCCGGTAAAATGGCGCCAATTTCCGCGAGAGCAGAGCATGCAAACGGCTGTTTCCCGAAACCCCCTGGTCCGGGTGCTTGCGGCGATCGGCGCCCTGGTGCTGGCCGGTATCGCGCTCGTGCTCGGGGCCATGGTGTTTCTCACCTTTCTGGGCCTGGCGGTGATCGCGGCACTGCTGGTCTGGGTCCGCTTGTGGTGGATTCGACGCCAATTGCGCCGACAGGCCCGTCAGGGACGTGGTCCAGGGCCACGCCGAAAGGGCCGGACCCAGGGGCGCGTGATCGAAGGTGAATACCGTCGGGACGAATGAAACTTTTTAAAATCAGGGAGATATAATGTCATCTGAAGGTAATTTCTCGCAGTATCGTGCGCATCCGTGGCATGGCATTCCGGCCGGACCGGATGTCCCCGGGGTAGTCAACGTCTATGTGGAAATCACCCCGAATGATCCGGTCAAGTACGAGATCGACAAGGAAACCGGCTATCTAAAGCTGGACCGCATCCAGCGGACCTCTTCACTGCCGCCGGCGGTGTACGGTCTGATTCCGCGAACCTATTGTGGTTCCCGCGTGGCGGCTCTGACCGGGGATGGACTGGAAGGCGACGGTGACCCCCTCGACATCGTCATTTTCAGCGAACGACCGATCCAGCGCCCGGACATCCTGCTGGAGGCACGGGTGATCGGTGGCTTGTGCACCGTGGACAAGGGCGAGGCTGACGACAAGGTGGTGGGCGTGATCGAAAGCGACCGCGCCTACGGCAATTTCTCCGACATCAGCGAGCTGCCGGAAGTCTATATCGAGCGTCTGCGTCACTATTTCGAAACTTACAAGTGGGTGCCCGGCATGGACCGCCCCCCGGTCACGGTCGAGCGGGTGTACGGGCGCGAAGAAGCGCGCAAGGTCGTGGAGGCCTCGATTGCCGATTACAACGATCTGATCGGGCGCAATCCCTCCAAGGCAGTGGGCCAGTAAGCCCCGCTGAGACGGAGTCACACGAACCCGAACGAGAAAAACCCGGAGCCCGCAGGGGCTACCGGGTTTTTTGTGCTCGACCGAATCTCGGCCCAGCGTGCTTGCTGGATGGGATTGGCGAGCTACAGCATTCCGGTCTGGAGTTTGGCTTCGTCGGACATCATGTCCCGGTTCCAGGGCGGATCGAAGACGAGCTCCACATTGGCCTTTTCGATCTGCGGTATCCGTTCGAGCTTGATTTGCACGTCCGAGGCCAGGATATCGCCCATGCCGCAGCCGGGAGCAGTCAGCGTCATGGCTACATCGACGTGATAACGGTTGTCGCCGACCGGCGTGAGGTTGCAGCTGTAGATCAGGCCGAGATCAACAATATTGATCGGGATTTCCGGGTCATAACAGGTCTTCATCCGGTCCCAGCAGAACTGCTCCAGATCTTCCTCACCGGCGTCTTCCGGGATTTCCGGTTCGGGTTCCGGTTCGATGCCGAGGGCATCCGCGTCATGACCCGCGATGCGTGCCATGTTGCCGGAAACATAAACGGTGTAACTCCCACCCAGGGCCTGGGCGATGATCACTTCGGTATCCTGCGGAATGATGACCCGGTCTCCGGACGGAATCAGGACCGCTTCGCAGTCTCGGGTCATTGCTATGGGGTCGCCTCGTGTGTACATCGTCATGCTTCCTGAGTTATTCCGTACTGATCAGATCCTCGCCTTCCAGGGCGGCGTGCAGGGTATGCCAGCTCAGGGTCGCGCACTTGACCCGGGAAGGGTAGGCGCGAACGCCGGCCAGGGAGGCGAGCTTGCCCAGTTTGTCGGTATCGGCTTCCGCTTCGCTGTCACTGGTCAGCAGACGGTGCATTTCCTCGAAGAGTTCCTCGGCTTCCGCTTCGGGCCGCCCCTTGAGGCGTTCGGTCAGCAAGGAGGCCGAGGCCATGGATATGGCGCAACCGGAGCCTTCGAAGGAGACATCCTTGATAACCCCGTCTTCGAGCAGGACATAGAGCTTGAGCTTGTCACCACAGAGCGGGTTGTGTCCCTCACTCATGCGGGTGGCGTCCTCGATCCGGCGGAAGTTCCGCGGGCGCCGGTTGTGATCGACGATGATCTCGTGATACAGGGATTGCAGATCCATCAGGCCAGCACCTCTCTTGCCCGGGTCAGCGCGGCGGCCAGGCGGTCGATTTCTTCCGTCGTATTGTACATTGCCATCGACGCCCGGGTGGTGGCGGCTACCCCGAAGCGTTCCATCAACGGCATGGCGCAATGGTGACCGGCACGAATGGCGATACCTTCATGATCGAGAATGGTGCCCAGATCATGCGGGTGAATGTCCGTCATCACGAAGGAGACTACCGCGGCCTTGTGTGGTCCGGTTCCGATAATCCGCAGTCCCGGCACTTCCGACAGTACGCGGGTCGCATGTTCCAGTAACAACGCTTCACGGGCCGCAATCCGGTCAATACCGAGTTCACTGATGTAGGCGGCGGCTTCACCAAGCCCGATGGCACCGGCAATATTGGGTGTGCCGGCCTCGAACTTGTGTGGAATGTCATTCCACAGACTCTTGTCGAAGCGGACCACCTTGATCATTTCGCCGCCACCCTGCCAGGGCGGCATGGCGTCCAGGTGCTCGGCGCGTCCCCACAGGCAGCCGATTCCGGTGGGCCCGAACATCTTGTGACCGGAAAAGGCATAGAAATCGCAACCCAGGGCCTGCACATCCACCGCCAGGTGCGGTGTGGCCTGGGCGCCATCCACGACCACCGTCGCCCCGACGGCCTTGGCACGCGGGATCAGGTACTCAAGCGGATTGACGGTGCCCAGCGCGTTTGAGACATGACCCACGGCAAAGATGGCGGGCTCACCGGTCAGTTCCTGTTCGAAGGCATCCAGATCCAGCTCGCCGCTGTCGGTCACCGGCACAACCCGCAGTTCGGCGCCGGTCTGTTCACACAGCAGTTGCCAGGGAACGATATTGGAGTGATGTTCCGCTTCCGTGATCAGTACCCGATCACCCCGGCCGAGCTTCGGCCGCGCCCAGGCATTGGCCACGAGGTTGATGGCCTCGGTTGTCCCGCGCAGGAAGACCAACTCCTTTGCGCTATTCGCATTGATGAAGCGGGCCAGGCCTTCGCGGGCATTCTCGTAAGCCGCGGTGGCGCGTTCGCTCAGGGTATGAACGCCGCGGTGGATATTGGCATTGTCATGACGGTAGTAATGATCAATTGCCTCGATCACGCGGCGCGGTTTCTGTGAGGTGGCGGCGTTGTCCAGGTAGGCGAGGGGTTTGCCCCGGACCGTCTGCTCCAGGACCGGGAAATCCCGTCGGACGGCATTGACGTCCAGTGCCTCGTGGCCGCCTTGTGGTGCCGCAATGCTCATTCGCCCTCGGTCTCCAGGTCATCCAGCAGACCTTCACCCGAAATCCGGTTCACGACCAGGCCCTCGAGCCATTCGCGCACCGCGGCGAGGGGCATGCGTTCGATCACCGACTCGGCGAAGGCATAGGTGAGCAGATCACGTGCCTTGGCCTCGTCGATACCCCGGGAGCGCAGATAGAAGAGGGCGCCGCGATCGATCTGGCCGACCGTGGCGCCGTGGCTGCAGATCACGTCATCGGCATAGATCTCCAGCTCCGGCTTGGTGTCGATCTCGGCCAGCTTTGACAGCAGAAGGTTGTCGTTCTTCTGGTGCGCCTCGATCTTCTGGGCGTCGGGATGGACCTTGACGCGCCCGTTGAATACGGCCTTGCCCTTGCCGTCCAGCACACCCTTGTACAGTTCATCGCTATAGGTATGCGGAGAGGCATGGTCCACACAAGTGTGGTTGTCCACGTGCTGCTTGTTCGAGACCAGGTAGAGGCCGTTGAACACGGCTTCCGCTTCCACATCCGACAGGCGACTGTTGATGTCGTTTCGTACCAGGGCACCGCCCAGGTTGATGTTGTGATTGACGTAGCGGCTGGCCCGACCCTGATCGACATGGACGCTGCCGATATGGAATCCGGCGGTGGACTCGCGCTGGATACGGTAATGTTCCAGGCGGGCCTGGTCGTCGAGCGTGATTTCAGTCACGGCGTTGTTGAAATTGCTCGCGCCATTCACGCCCGCATGATGTTCCAGCACCGTGGCCTCGGCGCCCTGTCCCATCCGGATCAGGACCCGGGGATGAAACACGTACCGGGATTGATCCCCGGCGACGGACAGGAACAGCAATTCGATCGGGTTCTCAACCGCGGTGTTGGCTGCAACTTCAAGCACCGCCCCGTCTTCCACGAAGGCGGTGTTGAGGGCGGTAAAGCCGCTGAAGTCGAGCCCGGACTGGCGGGCGATGTCCTCGCGCACTCGCTCCGGCGCCTCGCCAATGGCCTGGGCCAGGCTGCGCACGCTCACGCCGTCGGGCAGCCCCTCGGTGTGGGAGAGGCTTTCCGAGTAGCGTCCATTGACAAAGACCAGGCGGGCCGCATCCAGGCCGGGGACACCTTCGCGCCGGGCAAGATCATCGGGAATCTCCAGGGTATCCGCCGGCAGCTCGAAGTCATTCTGTTCAATCTGGCGGACACTGGTGTATTTCCAGTCTTCCTGGTGCCGGGTCGGCAGTCCCAGTTCGCGGAACCGGGCGAGCGCGTCGCGACGGAGGGGGGCGAGGGCATCCTCGTGCTGCGACACCCGCTCGAATTGAGCCAGGAAGCGCTCCTTTGCGCTCTGTTCGCTCATGCCGACGTCGCCTCCTTCTCGATCCAGTCGTAACCGTGCTTCTCGAGTTCCACGGCCAGGTTCTTGTCGCCGCTCTTGGCAATTCGGCCGCCGGAGAGCACGTGGACGAAATCGGGTTCGACATAGTCAAGAAGACGCTGGTAGTGGGTGACCATGACGAAGGCCCGGTCATCGCTTCGAAGCTTGTTGATGCCCTGGGCAACGATCTTGAGCGCGTCGATGTCCAGGCCGGAGTCCGTTTCGTCCAGTACGGCGAGCGTGGGCTCCAGTACCAGCATCTGGAAGATTTCATTGCGCTTCTTCTCGCCCCCGGAGAAACCTTCATTGACCGAGCGGCGAATGAAGGCTTCGTCCATGCCCATCAGCTTCATCTTTTCCTTGACCAGAGCCAGGAAATCCGCCGAATCGATGGGCTCCTCGCCGCGATTCTCTCGGATCGCATTGAGTGCGGCCTTGAGCAGATAGACGTTGTTGACCCCGGGGATTTCGACCGGATACTGGAAGGCGAGGAACAGGCCGGCATAGGCGCGTTCCTCGGGTTCCATCTCCAGCAGGTCCTGGCCATGCCAGGTGGCCTTGCCCTCGACGACTTCATAGTCGCCGCGGCCGGCCAGGATATGGGCCAGGGTGCTCTTGCCGGAGCCATTGGGGCCCATGATGGCGTGTACCTCACCGGGTTTGACCTCCAGGTTCACCCCGTTGAGGATTTCCTTGCCTTCCACTCTTACCTTGAGATTTTCAATCTTGAGCATGGTGCTATGTCCGTTGTGACTGTTCTGTGATTCGATCAGGGTCGGATCAGCCGACCGCACCTTCCAGCGTGATGCCCAGCAGCGCTTCCGCTTCCACGGCGAACTCCATCGGCAATTCCTTGAAGACTTCCTTGCAGAAGCCGTTGACAATCATGTTCACCGCATCTTCTTCCGGGATGCCCCGCTGGCGGCAATAGAACAACTGATCCTCGCTCACCTTCGAGGTAGTGGCCTCGTGTTCCACCTGGCTGGTCGGGTTGCGGGCCTCGA
>SLND01000125.1 GCA_007133205.1 Natronospiraceae bacterium
CAGTTGGCTGATCAGATGCACAAGCTTTCTTTTGACACGTGAACTTCCTGCCGAGTGGTGGCAAATTCCCAGACTGCAACTATAGTGGACGAAAACAGGGAGTTGTGTGCACGGAGCCGGACTTTGGAGGGGGTATGCGTTTGTTGGCTGGCGTGTTGTTTGCGGCTGCACTGGCAGCGCCTGCGATGGGTGAAGAGGATCCCTGGTCGGCAGGGGCTTCATGGGAGGTTGAACGGCAGGAGCTGACTTTCGAGCACGACGATATCCGCTTCTCCGGTACCCTGCATGTACCGTCCGGTGTGGAGGAAGCCCCGGCGGTGGTGGTCACGCACGGGGCGGGGCCGGGTGAGGAGAACACACCGCTGTACCGGCAGATCGCGGATCTGTTCCCGGCGATCGGTTTTGCAGTCGTGACCTATGACCGGCGCGGCTCCGGGGACTCCGGCGGCGAGCGGACCGGCGCCACTTACAAGGATCTGGCGCGTGACGCCATTGCGGCGAAGGAGGCGGCGGCCGAATCCCCCGCCGTGGATGGCGACCGGATCGGGTTGTGGGGGCTCAGCCAGGGGGGGTGGATCGTCATGGAAGCGGCTGCCATGAGTGATCCCGCGTTTGCCATCAGTGTTGCCGCCCCGCTTACCACGCCGGGCCGCCAGATGCAGGAGCTGGCGTACAACCTGGTATTGATTGAGGGTTACGGCGAGGCGGCGGCGGAGCGCGCTGCCGAGACACGCCGAACAATGGATGCCTACTTCCGGGGCGAGATTGATCTCGAGTCCGCCCGGGCCAGGCTGGGTGAGGTCGAGGGCGAGGACTGGTACGAGCACACCCATCTGCCGCCCGCCGAGGAGCTGCCCGAAGACGTCGAGGACAGTACCTGGATCCTGGAGATGGACTACGATCCCATCGAGGCATTCAAGGCGGTGGAAGCGCCATTCCTGTATATCCTTGCCGGCAAGGACTACGTCATCCCGGTCAAGGAGAGTCTCGATATCCTTGCGGATCTGCCGTCGGCGGACAATCGCAAGGAAGTCGTCATCCCGGATGCGGACCATGCCATGGCGGTTTCGGAGGATCACCAGATGGATGCCGACCCGACATCCGATGCCAATGCCTATTTTCTGGTCATGGGGCACTGGCTGGGAAGCCTGGGTCTGACGCCATAGTCCGGGATCCGAAGGATTATTCCTGGCGTACATTGGAATCAGGGAGGGGGTTATGATCTCGCGGATATCTATTGCAGTGAGTCTGTTGTTGGTAATTGCGCCGGCAGCCTACCCGGGGGAGAAGGTGCTCGTCGGCTCCGTACTGGATGTCCGGTCCGGTGAACTGACGGACAGCGGTGTCGTCGTGATCGCCGATGAACGGATCACGTGTGTCGGGGAAACGGAAGAGTGCGAGTGGCCGGAGGAAGCGGAAGTCCATGATTACGACGACGCCGTCCTCATGCCGGGATTGATTGACACCCATGTTCACCTGCGAGCCGGATTTGCGCCGGCCTTTCTGGCGGCCGGTGTGACCAGTGTCCGGGACGCAACCAGTCCACTGCCCGAAATGCAGGCCGCCCGGGAGCGGACCTACGCGCCCAGGCTGCAGATCAGTGGTCCGATGCTGGATTCGTCCAGCTCGATGCTGTTCATGATCGGCGCGACGGGCGAGACCCCCGAGGAAGCGGATCTGGAGGAAGTGGAGTTCCTGGTGACCGACTCGGCAGAGGATGCCGAAGAGGCAGTCGATATGCTGGCAGAGGCCGGGGTTGACTGGATCAAGATCCATAATCGCATTCCCCGGGTTGCCCTGGACGCCGCGGTTGAGCGTGCACGCGACCATGAGATTCCGGTAATGATGGATCTGGGAATGGTCGCCAGTCTCGGCTTGATGGAATCCGAAGTTGACATAGTGGCAGGTGCGGAGTCCGGCGCCCGAAGCAATGAACACTTGAGTGGACTTGCTCTGGCCTATCAGGCACGCGAGGGCGATCCCCTGCCCGAAGACCTGGATGATTCACTGATTAACGAGATCAGTGCAGAGCTGGCCGAACATGATCAGGCGATCGTGCCCACGTTGGCGCTGCAAATGCAGCTTCGTGATCCAGAAGCTCTGCGTCGCTCGGAGTTTCCGGCGCAGGCCGTTCTCGAGGAGGGCATGGCCGGGCACATGGCGGGATTGGCCGGCATGCGCGAGCGAATGGCTGATTTCGTTGCCGCGGATGCACATCTTGCCGAAAGCGTCATGGAGCGTCTGCTCGACGAGGATGTCCTGATTGCGGCGGGCTCGGACTCGCCGGCCGGGTTGTATGTCTATCCCGGCGTCGGCCTGCACATGGAGCTGGAGGCATTGGTGCGGGCGGGCATGTTACCAGCCAGGGCGGTGCGCGCTGCGACGGTTGATGCGGCGAAGTTGCTTGGAGAAGACGACATCGGATTGCTGGAATCCGGTGCGCACGCGGATGTCCTGGTGTTGTCCTGTGATCCGTCTCGCGATGTGGGGTGTGTGAGTGAAATCGAATCGGTGTATTTCAGCGGAGAAAAACTCGATCGTGAGAAAGTCGTGGAGCGCATTGAACTGGATCAGGATAAATGACTTCGCAAGACGGTGCGGAGGTGTGGACCATGGGGGAATAACTTGTGGGGAGGGTCAAGAGGGATGCTTGAATGCATGAATGAAAGGATGCTGTCGATCTTCCTTTCTCTGGTGAGCGGAATCGTGCTTGGCGCATGCGCCACCGTCCAGGATGAAGACGACGAGACGCAATTCCATGCGGCCCTGGAGGAGGCTGCGGGTGACATTCGGGAGGCCGTGGAGAATGAGGATTCAGTCCCGGGTGCCTCGCTCGCCATAGTGGATCGAAAGGGCATTCTGCACGCCGACGGATTTGGCACCCTGGCAGCCGATAGCAATGAACCCGTGAGCACCGAGACGGTGTTCTCGATTCAGTCCACTTCAAAAACCTTTACGGGGGTGGCAGTCATGCTTGCTGTCCAGGACGGCTACCTGGACCTCGATGCACCTGTCAGCGAATACCTGCCTGATTTTGTCGTGAACAGTCGTTTCGAGGATGCCCCGGAGCGCCGGATGACCTTGCGTCACCTGCTGTCACATACCGCCGGGTTCACCCACGAAGCACCCGTCGGGAACAATATCGACGCCAGGTCACCGTCTTTTGATGCACACGTGGAAAGTATCGGGGAGACCTGGCTGCGTGCCCCGGTGGGGGAGCGCTATTTCTACTCCAACCTGGGGATCGACCTGGCCGGCTACATTTTGCAGGACGCCACCGGTGTGCCGTTCGAGACCTATGTCCGGGAGCGTATTCTGGAGCCCCTCGGCATGGATGACAGCTTCGTTGATACCCCTGATCACCATGGCGGCCATTGCGCTGCATGTGCCCGGGGGCATGACCCGGGCTTCGTCGGACTCCCCGACTACATCCCGCTGACCGCCTCAGGCGGAGTAAGGGTAAGCGCCGAGGACGGCGCCCGCTTCGTGCGCTTCATGCTCAAGCAGGGTGAGCTCGAAGGCGAGCGGCTGCTTGAGCCCGAGCTAATGGCGGAGATGGTTCGCCCGGCGGCAGCCCGTCACAAGGCTTTCCCGGGCCTGGACGATGCCCACTACGGCCTGGGCGTCTATTCCTACCCGGTATCCGGTACCTATGCAGTCAACCACGACGGCGGGGGATTTGGTTTCCGCGCTTCGATGAAATGGTATCCCGAGTATGGCGTCGGCTACGTCCTGCTCATCAATTCGGCGGCGGGCAGTGCCAACCAGGTCTGGAATCCTGTCTGGAACCTGCTGCACGAGCTGATCGAGGAAGGCATGATCGAGCCATTGCAGGACGACGCCATTGCCAGTGCCGAAGAGCAGTTCAGTGAAGCCCCGGGACGCCAGAAGCCACGCCGGATCGAGGATCTTGATCCAGGCAAGGTGAAGCCCGTGGATGATCCCGACAGTTATACCGGCGACTACAAGGCGCGCTTCGGCGGGGGATTTGAGCCCAATCCCGAGGCCCGTGTGCCGGCCTGGGATATCAGCGTTAGCGAGGAAGATGGCGTGCTCTATCTGGATTCCATCGACAGCGAGGAGGCGGAACCTCTGGTAAAGCACAAGCCCGAGCTGTTTTTCGGAGCGCTCACCGGCGAGGCCCTGGACTTCCGCGGGGATGAGGTGCGTTGGCGGAATATCCCCATGGAGGCTGCAATAGAATGATTGAGCCTGGAGTGAGGAGGGCTTATGAACGATGAGGAGGACCGTCGCCTGGGAGGCTGGCTCGGATTGGCCATCGCGGTTCTGGCAGGACTGTACGTCGTCCACGGACTCGTGACCGGGGAGATATTGGGGCCTCGTTTTGGCGAGGCGTA
>SLND01000182.1 GCA_007133205.1 Natronospiraceae bacterium
ACTTTAACTTCAAAATTCATCACTGCCCACAAGCCTCGCCAATGAACATCTACTCCCACCGCATCCTGATCCTGGACTTTGGCTCCCAGTACACCCAGCTCATCGGGCGCCGTGTCCGTGAACTGGGTGTCTATTGCGAGATCCGTGATCCCGAGGGCGGTGATGAATGCGTGCGCGACTTCGATCCCTCCGCGATCATTCTTTCCGGCGGTCCCGCTTCGGTGACCGAGGCGGAAACCCTGCGGGCACCGGATGCGGTATTCGAACATGGCGTGCCGGTGCTGGGTATCTGTTACGGCATGCAGACCATGGCGGCGCAGCTTGGCGGACGGGTGGAAACCAGCAGCGAACAGGAGTTCGGTTATGCCCGCCTGCGTGTGACCGAAGCCTCGCCGCTGCTCGACGGGATCGAGGATCACATGGAGCCGGGCGGCGTGCCTGCGCTCGATGTCTGGATGAGCCATGGTGATCGCGTGGTGGCACCGCCCGAGGGCTTTCAGACCATTGCCGCCAGCGACAATGCCCCGGTGGCCGCGATTGCCGATGAGCAACGCCGATTCTACGGGCTCCAGTTTCATCCGGAAGTAACCCATACCCCGCAGGGTGGGCGGATCCTGGAGCGTTTTCTGCACGATATCGCCGGTTGCCGTGCCGACTGGCAACCCGGAAACATCATCGAGACCCAGGTCGAGCGCATCCGGGAACAGGTAGGCGAGGACCGGGTGCTGCTGGGCCTTTCCGGCGGTGTGGATTCTTCGGTGGTCGCGGCCCTGCTGCATCGCGCGATCGGCAAGCAGCTGACCTGCGTGTTCGTGGACAACGGTCTGCTGCGCCTGGGAGAGAGTGAGCAGGTGATGGCGACCTTTGCCGAGCACATGGGCGTGCGGGTGATCCGGGTCGATGCCGAAGCGCGCTTCCTGTCCGCGCTTGAAGGCGTCGCCGACCCGGAAGAAAAGCGCAAGCGCATCGGCCGGACCTTCATCGAAGTGTTCGATGAAGAGGCGGGCAAACTCGAGGACGTGCGCTGGCTGGCCCAGGGCACCATCTATCCCGACGTGATCGAATCAGCCGGCTCCAAGACCGGCAAGGCCCAGGTGATCAAGTCTCACCACAACGTGGGCGGCTTGCCGGAGAAGATGAACCTGGCGCTGCTCGAACCGTTGCGGGAACTGTTCAAGGATGAAGTGCGCCGACTCGGTGTGGAACTGGGCCTGCCTGCGGACATGGTTTACCGCCATCCCTTTCCGGGTCCCGGTCTGGGAGTACGCATCCTGGGGGAAGTCCACAAGGAGTATGCCGACCTGCTGCGCCGGGCCGATGCCATCTTCATCGAGGAGCTGCGTGAATGGGGCTGGTATGACAAGGTCAGTCAGGCCTTCGCGGTATTCCTTCCCGTACGTTCGGTCGGGGTCATGGGAGATGGACGTCGTTACGACTGGGTGATTGCCCTGCGTGCGGTGGAGACCATCGACTTCATGACTGCCCGCTGGGCTCCGCTGCCCTACGATTTCCTCGATCATGTCTCGCGCCGCATCATCAATGAAGTCCGGGGCATTTCGCGCGTGACCTATGACATCTCCGGGAAGCCGCCCGCGACCATTGAATGGGAATGAGTACCACGGAGGACACGCACTGGATGAGGCATGCCCTGGATCTGGCAGCGCGTGCCGAAGCGGAGGACGAAGTCCCTGTGGGCGCGGTCGTGGTCCGTGACGGGGAGCTGCTCGGCGAAGGCTACAACCGGCCCATCGGCAGTGCGGATCCCTCGGCTCATGCCGAAATGCTGGCCCTCAGGGAAGCCGCGCGGCGGGAAGGCAATTATCGCCTGACCGACGCCGATCTCTACGTGACCCTGGAGCCCTGCACCATGTGTGCCGGTGCCATCATTCATGCCCGCATCCGGCGGGTCATCTACGGAGCTGACGACCCCAAGACGGGTGCCGCGGGCAGCCAGTTCGACATTCTCGGCACCGATCGGCTGAATCACCGCGTGGTGCTGACCCGCGGCGTGCTTGCCGAAACCTGCGGAGAGCAACTTCGAGCGTTTTTCGCCCGGCGTCGCTGAGGGACCGTTCTACCAGGTCTTGACCGTCACCGAATCGGCGCTTTCCTCTTCGCCTGATTCCTCGCCATTGTGCTGCACCAGTCGCGTGCCTGGCGTTTCCGGCATCATCCAGGCGAGTACGTCGTAATAGCGGCGGATATTGTCCACGTAGATTACCGGCTCATGGCCGCGGGCATAGCCATAGCGAGTCTGGCGGTAATACTCGGGCTGGGTCAGCAGGGGAAGGTGGTCACGCACGTCCAGCCACCGGTCCGGGTTGGCTCCCTTCTGTTCGGTCAGTATCCGGGCGTCCATGACGTGGTAGAAACCCACGTTGTAGGCGGCGAGCGCCATCCAGGTCCGATCCGGTTCGGGGATCTGCTCGGGCATGCGGCTGTGGACCTGGGCCAGGTATCGGGCGCCCCCGCGGATGCTTTCTTCGGCATCCAGGCGGTTGACGCCCATGTCCCGGGCGGTCCTCTGGGTGAGCATCATCAGGCCGCGCACCCCGGTGGGAGAGACCGCCGAGGGGTCCCAGTGAGACTCCTGGTAGCCGACTGCCGCCAGCAATCTCCAGTCAAGTTCATAGTCCTGCGCCGCCTCTTCAAAGACCGGCCGATAGCTTGGCAGCCGGCTTTCAATGTGGCGCATGAAACGGCGGGTACCGACGTAATCGAAGCGTTCCGTGTGGCCGAAGTGCCGGTCCTGGATCTGGGCGAGGGTGCCCCGGCGTTCCATGTTGCGGAGAAACTCCCGCGCCGCCACCCGCAGGCTGTCGTCATCGCTCTGTGGGAATGCCCAGGCAATCTGGTCCGGTTCGGCCAGGTCAAAGGCCGCGCGCAGTTCCGGGTGATAGCGGCGGGATAACTTGAGCTCGGTGGAATCGGCGACGGTGTAATCGATTTCCCGCTCGGCCACCTGCACCAGCAGCGCCTCGCTCTCAATGCCGCTGACCGCTTCCCATTCGATATCCGGGTATTCCTCTTCGAGCTCGGCCATGGTCTGCTCGTGAGTCGAGCCAGCCACCACCTTCACGGTGCCGTCCAGGTCTTCCGGCGAACGGGGACGGCTTCGGCCGTAGCGGTAAACAAGCTGCTGGGTCACTTCGAGATAGGGTGGTGAGAAGGCAAAGCGCTCCTTCCGGCTTTCGGTAATGGAAAGGCCGGCCGCCGCCAGGTGGGCTTCCTTCGCTTCCAGTTGCCCGAAGAGCTCATCCAGGTTTTCCGGTACATGGATATCCAGATCCACGCCGAGATGTTCGGCGAATTGCTCCACCAGCTCGTAATCGAAGCCCGTGGGGCCTTCCGGGCCGTGAAAATAGGTGGTCGGGCTGTTGCGCGTGAGAACCCGCAATTCGCCACTGGCCTGCACCTGCTCCAGCTGCGAGGGCGGCAGCGAGCAGGTGGTGATCAGCACGGCTGTTGTGGCGACAAGTATGGTCCGCATGAGCTCCGGCCAGATTCATGGCTTTCAGATCAATTCTAGCGATTAGTGGATCGCTCTTCAGGCTGGACACTTCGTGGGCAGGCCCCACATCTGCTAGACTGCCGCTTTCGCGCCCTCCCGGGAGTGAGACAGCCCGATCGGGAGAGATATCCCGGGACGCCCGAAACCGATCGGGCCGCGCACGCGCGATTTTCAGGAGAGGTGCCGGAGTGGTCGAACGGGGCGGTCTCGAAAACCGTTGACCCCTCACGGGGTCCGAGGGTTCGAATCCCTCCCTCTCCGCCAGAGGCAGATGGGGCCATCCAGACTGGGTGGCCCCTTTATATGTCGAAGTCGCATTCGAACCCTCGGACCGATGATAATGGGGTTCGAATAAATCGCCGGGAGCGATTTATCGCGAGCGCCGAAGGCGCGCAGCCCGAAGCGAAGCGGAGGGCGAGGCCCATGGAAGGGCCGAGCAATCCCTCCCTCTCCGCCAGAGGCAGATGGGGCCATCCAGACTGGGTGGCCCCTTTATATGTCGAAGTCGCATTCGAACCCTCGGACCATGCCTTGAGCAATGATCCAGGCGCGGCCCGCGGTTGATTCCTGAGGGTAACGGGAAACGAACGAGGGTCGTGTTTTTTCGGTCAGACACAAAAAAGCCGGGACCCTAAGGTCCCGGCTCACCACTTTCCTTCTCCCTGATCTTTATTCTGACAAGCGGTTATTCTTTCAATCCGTTATCTCTTACAGTCCGCTTGCGTCGAGGAAGTTTTCGTCGTGGTCACCACCCTTGTCGGCACCGAAGCTGCCA
>SLND01000098.1 GCA_007133205.1 Natronospiraceae bacterium
ATCTCATGCAGGGCACTGGCGAAATAACCATGGGCAAAGAGGATGCGATTGCGCGGATGCCTGTGGTCGGCCGGCAGGTAGAGGGGTTCGTCCTCGCCACGAACCAGCACGGTATTCGTGGACGCCTCGAAGCTGGCATTGAACAGACGGATCAGATCATCCGCCTCGTGTCGGTCCTTGCTGATTTGCGGCAAGCGGGGAAGAAGACCCATGTGACAACCCTGTCCGGTGCACTGCTCGGGAGGTTCGAGCGCAAATGATACAGGTCTCGCGCCTGAACTCATTCCTCCACGTCCACGCTGCAATTTTGAACACGGAGCACACGGAGAAGACACAGAGGCCACGGAGGTTGTGTTTTCAAAATTCCTGCACTCCGAGTCGAAAAATCCCGGTCGATAGTGACCCAAACCTTTTGATCCCCCTCTGTCTCCCCCTTCCGCGCTAACGCGCGCAAAGGGGAGGACCAATGATCACTCCCCCTGGAACGGCTGAAGCCCGTGAGTAAGGGGAGCCCCCTTAACTCCCTCCCCCTTGGCCGCGAAGCGGCGAAGGGGGAGCCGGAGGGGGATCATTCAATCTTTTTCATCCCCCTCTGTCTCCCCCTTCTCGCTCGCTGACGCTCGCTCCAAAGGGGAGGACTTTTTTTCCTTCGCGCCTCTGCGTCTCTGCGGGAGAAAATGTCTTTCTTTGTGGCCTTGTGTTTCTCCTTCGTGACCTTCGTGTCAAAGGCCCCGTTCGAACGAAGATCGAGGCTGGAAAGCCTCTCCTGCAGCGGGTCTGCACACCCGGCCGCTCTCCTCCGCACCCCGGCGGGAGAACCTGTTTCCCCGCGAGCCCCGACAGGCGTATATTGGTTCCAGGCGTGAAGCAGACAAGGGTCACGGACCCGGGAGGTGTGCATGTCACGCATCATCACGCTGCTGCTGGCGGCAGGACTGGTGGCCCTGGTCTCCGGCTGCGCCACCACGGAACCGCGCGAAACCCTGGCCGAGGCGCAGTACGAGATCTGCCAGCCCGGCTCCGCCATCCCCCGCAAGATCCCGGAAGAACCGCCGGAGTGGATGAAGAAGCCCCGGGTGGGTACCTGCATCTGGCGCTAGTCTGACGGGCCCGCAGCACCGACCCGTCAGCCCTTGCAAAGCAAACCCCGCCACGCCAGTTCGGGCGTGGCGGGGCAACCTCACTGATTTACCAGGCCAATTCGTTGTCTGCGGTGTAGCAGACAAAACCGAGACGCAGCCTGTAATCCGCGTAGTATTCGGGCTCTGTCACAGCCTGACCATCCAGGCCGACACAGGTTCGCCCATCGGAATCACGGGTGTGGCTGCTTCGGGTGGTAGCGGTCTCATCGCCTTCCCCGAGCCTGCGTGCCTTCTGCCCATCCGTGAAGTCCACGACGGCGGCCAGCGGCAGATCCCCGGGGTCCGCCCCCTGAAACCCGGTCAGTTCGCCTGCCAGGACAAGCTCCCCGTCCTGTCCACGGCTGATATCGAAGACCCATCGGGCGGAGTCAACCGCCGGGTCCCAGTCGTCATCAAGCTCCGCGTCGTCCGAAGCGCCCGCGCTAAGCGCGGCCGCATTCACTCTGGTTTGACTCTCCATTTCGGTCATGCTGTCCGCACCGATGTAGAGTGTGTCGGAATCCGCACCATAGTGTTCCACGGAACGAATTCTGCTCGCATCATGGGTGAGATCCTCTCCCCAGTCATCCAGCTCTGATTCAGAGCTGTCGGAGAGATCAAGCCGCGCCAGCTGTTCCCGATCCTCTTCGCTGCCATCCGGCAACTCCAGGGAATTGAAATTCCCTCCAAAATAAAGCTTGCCCCTTGACACATCCTCGCTGACCGAATGCACAAAGGTGTTGGTGGATTCCCCCTCTTCGAGGAGACGCGGGTGTTGTCTTGCAAACTCACCGTCGACGTCAAGCTCGACCATATTGGCGTAATCCGTGTCACCTTCCCATGCCCGGGTACCGCCATAGGCAAGGATATTCCCGTTGGAGAGTACCGTTATGCCGCTGGGGTTTCCGGCACTCGGGAAGACCTGGGGCCAGTCTTCTGCCACTAGCTTTTCATCCCGGTCAATGGCAGCCACATTGTTCCGGTCGTAGGTATCCTCACTATCCTCGGCCTCATTGAATGCTCCGGCGACATAGATACGATCGTCGTCAACGTCAAGACCGTGGGCCCGTGCACCCAGGACTCTCGGCCAATCCCGCTCCCAGCTCAGATCCTCACCCAGCACAGAGAAGACACCGGAATCCCGTGCGTCAATCAAACGGAATGCCCCCGTAACTGCCAGACGGTCACCAGCGGGGTGAAACATCCAGGGTGGCTCATCAGTGTGAAGTTCGGCCACGGTCTGTACTTGCCCCTCAGGCTCGACACGAACCATGGATGTCACATCGGTTGCAACGTCATACGCAAGCGCAAAAAGCTCGCCGTCGCTGTCGCGACTTGTCGAGCGGAAATACCCGGTCTGGTCGGCTTCCCAGTAGTCAGTGACAGTACCCGAGGGATCGAACTGGACTGCAGTCAGTACAGTACCACTATTATCCTCGTAGTCACCGGTCAGATACATCCTGTCATCCGCGACGGTCGCGACCATGGTGAAGCCGTCCTCCACATAGTCCGGAAGTATATCCGCCGATTCTCCGTCCTCATCCCAGACCTCGGCACCGGTGTTGAAACCCCGGCCGGTAAAGACCAGTAACCCATTGTCGTCCTGCAGAACAGCGACAGTCATGATGCTGCCACCCGGGTCGGGCGCCCAGTCGGTGACACTCTTGTCATCCAGGTCAAATTCGGCCAGAGCCTCCCGGTTTACCGTATTCCCCGTATCGGTTTCCGTTACCTCGGTAAAGCTGCCGCCGATATAGAGATAAGCATCGTGCACATGCATGGCCTGCACATCCGACACCTCGACACCCCACTCGGTCACTTCACCGGTTTCCGCGTCCAATGCAGCCAGGTCGGTGGCATGATTTCCATCCGGGGTTTCCAGATTGAATGAGCCGGCGATATATACCCGGTCACGCTCTGAATCCACGGCTGCGGCGGCTACCGAGGCAAGGTGCTCCCCGGCACCAGGATCCACGTCCGGCCCCCAGTCCGGGTCCGCCTGTCCGTGTTCATCGACACGGGCGATTGCGGGCACCAATTCGCCATCCAGGTACTCGAACCCCCCTCCGAGAAGCAGATCACCATTGTCGAATTCCGCAAGTGCCGCGGCCAGGCCATCCGGACGTGGATGGGCGCGGCGTTCACCACTCGTCTTGTCCAGGACTTCGACATTCTCCGAGACATAGCCTTCCGCCATATCGGTTCCCGCAGCGGGATCATGGGCCAGCAGTATTCGCCCATCTTCGGTCTGATGCAGATCGTTGACATCGGCCTGCAGGCCCGGCACACGTGTCTGGGTGTCCCATACACCGCCCAAGCGATCCTCGACGCCCGCGACGGCTCGAATACGAAAGTAATAATTCGTGTCGGGATCGAGATCTTCCACTTCCACCGGCGGTGTTACCGATGTCATCAGATCGGTATCGGCGTCCACACCATGATCCTCGGGATTGAAGTCGGGGCGACTGGACCAGTAGATGTCATAATCAGTCGCGCCAGTCTCTTCCCAGTTCACAGTGGCCGCGATACTGTCCGCTTCAATGGTCACCGCCTCGGCTTCCAATACGGCGCATTCCACCAGCACATCATCCACATCGTCGCTGATTACACCCGTCCCGTTTTCAACTTCACATTGATGCCCGTCGGGCTGTTCGACGAGATCGACCTCATACGCTTCACCTTCGGCAAGCTCGGTATCAAAGGTAAATTCGTTATTGGGCAGCAGGGTGATGGTTTCGTCATCGTTCAGAATGACCTCTGCCTCGGTCCCCAAGCCCTCGATGAAACCGGTGACCGTGAAAGTCTGCGGCTCACCCAAAACGGGATCATCCACATCTACGTCATCCGCGAGACAACCGGTCAGCAGCGCTGCTGCGGCCTTGATCACCAGGATCCCGTAGAGTGGATTTGCCTTTAGTGCGTATCCACGCATGTCATGTACTCCTCTTTGGCATACGGTTGCGCTCGCATCATGGAGCCGCATGGGCCTGGAGGGTATAACGAATGGCGCGGGGTCTTTCGACCCCCCATCCGGGCACCCCCGTCGACAGCAATGCCTTCTTCAGCGACTCGTGAGGCGCAGTTCGATCCGGCGATTGCGGGCCCAGGCCTCGGGCCCGTCGCCATCATCCACCGGGTGGTGCTCCCCGAATCCGGCGGCGGC
>SLND01000064.1 GCA_007133205.1 Natronospiraceae bacterium
GGGCGCGATCCACAGCCCCTTGTGTTCCCAGATTTCACGCATCAGGAGGTAGGCAAATACACGCATCACTTCACCTCCTGCGCAGAAGCGCCGTGACCCATCTTGGCAACGAAGATATCGGCAATGCCGGGATTGTGAATCTCGCCCAACTGCTTCAGTTCCTCGCGTGAACCATCCTCGAACAGGAACAGGTGACGACCGAGCAATTCCCGCTCGTGCAGTGGCCCGAACTCACGCGCCCGCTCCACATCGGATGGAGAAACCAGCACCTCGACGAAGCGCTCCGGCAACTCGTCCATGGCCTCATCAAGCACGATTCGCCCGTGATTCATGAACATCACGTGGGTCAGGATCTTCTCGATTTCCTCCACCTGGTGGGTGGTGACAAGAATGGTGCGCTCACCGTCGAAGTAATCATTGAGCAGGGTGTCGTAGAAACTCTTGCGATAGAGAATGTCCAGGCCCAGTGTGGGTTCGTCGAGAACCAGCAGGCGGGCGTCGATCGCCATGATCAGGGCGAGATGGAGCTGGGTGATCATGCCCTTGGAAAGCTGCCCCACCCGGCGATTGAAACCGACCTCGCTCCGCTCCAGGAAGGCCTCGGCCTTGTCCCGGTGGAAGCGCGGATGCACCGCCTCGACAAAATCCACCGCCTGGCGGACCTTGAGCCAGCGTGGCAGCACCGCGACGTCCGCAATGAAGCAGACATCCTGAAGCAATCGCTGCCGGTTCTGGCGCGGATCATGGCCCAGGACTTCGAGCTCGCCCTCGAAACGGGTGAGGCCGAGAATGGCCTTGAGGGCGGTCGTCTTGCCGGCGCCGTTGGGCCCGATCAGGCCGACAATGGTGCCGGGAGCGATCTCGAAATCGAGCCCGGCCAGGGCCTCGACCCGGCCATAATGCTTGTGCAGACCGGATGCACGAATCGCCATGGTCATTTCTTGTCCCCCGATGTCTTGATTTGCTTGATCAGTTCGTCGGGATCCAGCCCCAGTCGCTGGATCTTTTCCGCAATCTGCGGCCATTCCTCTTCCAGGAACTGCTGGCGTTCGGATTTGCGAAGTCGCTTGAGCGCGCCTTCCGAGACAAACATGCCCCGGCCGCGCCGCTTTTCCACCAGTGATTCATCCTGGAGGGCCTGGTACCCCTTGAGTACCGTCAGCGGATTGATCTGATACTCCGCCGCTACCTTGCGGACCGAGGGCAGCGGATCCCCTTCGGCGAGTACGCCTTCGAGGATCATCGCCACCACCCGGTCGCGCAGCTGGCGGTAGATCGGCTGATTGTCGTTCCAGTTGGGATCCATGGCCTCTGAACCTGGTGTTATAGAGGGGTACATTGGCGGTTCACTGCCAGCCTAACGGCTCTCGCGTGTCACCACCAGCCCCTCGGGGCCGTGCGCCAGGGGCTCCTGGCCCTCGATCGCGTCCACGATCCGCTCGCCCGGGACCATTTGCGGCACCGGGCAGCCGCGAACCAGGGTCACCAGCGCTCACTCATCCGACAGGCCCAGGCGCAATTCGCCCAGGGTCCGTACCAGTTCCTGCGCGGCATTGGCACGAATCCGCTCGCCAATGGCGGCCAGACCCTCACTCCGGGCAGGGTTCACGCTCGCGGTGTCGGTGGGAACCGCCGGGTCGCGGTCGACGTAGCGTTCCCCGCCAGCGGGCTCGCGCAGATCCTCCAGCCACTCCATCCCGGCAAGGCGTTCGCCGAAACCCAGCTGCCCGGAGATTTCCGAGCGCAGTTCGGAAGCCGCCTCGGCTGCCTGGCCGCGAATCTCGGCCGCCAGGCCGCCACCGCTGGATGCGGCATGGGCCGGTGCCGCGGCTGCGGCCATTGTCAGAATCAGACCGGCACCAATGCCGGAGAAAATCGTGTTGTTGCGGGTCCTGTTTTCCATCTTGCACCTCCTTACGGCCTTGGCCGTTTGCTGTTGTAGGTAACTATAACACCGAAACCTGAAAAAGCAAGGGTGCGCGGAAAATATTTTTTCGCTACCGAGCGGGGTCCGGGGAGGGAGCCGGAAAGTCGCGGGAGGCCGCAGGAGGACGGTTGCTGTTAGAATACGCGGCCCCGGGGAGACGCCGCCCGCCAGGCGGCAATCCACCCAGAATCACACCCGAAAACCTTGGCAATCGAGTTGGGGAGCCCTGAAATGAAGAAACCGCTTCGCGTCACCATTACCGGCGCAGCCGGCCAGATCGGCTACGCCCTGGCCTTCCGCATCGCCGCCGGCGACATGCTGGGCAAGGATCAGCCGGTAATCCTGCAGCTGCTGGAAATCCCGCCGGCGATGGACGCGCTCGAAGGCGTGGCCATGGAACTCAATGACTGCGCCTTCCCCCTGCTGCAGGAGATCGTGACCACCGATGACGCCGCGAAGGGCTTCGCCGACACCGATGTTGCCCTGCTGGTAGGCGCCAAGCCGCGCGGCGCGGGCATGGAGCGCAAGGATCTGCTCAAGGAGAACGCCAGGATCTTCGCCCCCCAGGGCAAGGCGCTCAATGATCACGCCAGCCGGCAGGTCAAGGTGCTGGTGGTCGGCAATCCCGCCAACACCAATGCCCTGATCGCCTCGGCCAACGCACCGGACCTGGATCCGCGCCAGTTCACGGCCATGACCCGGCTGGACCACAACCGGGCCCTCGGCCAGCTCGCCGACAAGACGGGCAAGCACCACACGAGCATCGAGCGCATGGTGATCTGGGGCAATCACAGTGCCACCCAGTACCCGGACATCAGTCACTGCACCGTGGACGGCAAGCCGGCATCCGACCTGGTGGATACCACCTGGTATCGCGAGGAATTCATTCCCACGGTGCAGCAGCGCGGCGCGGCCATCATCAAGGCGCGTGGTGCCTCTTCCGCCGCCTCCGCCGCTTCGGCCGCCATTGACCATATACGCAGCTGGGTGCTGGGCTCGGACGGTCACTGGGTCAGCATGGCGGTACCCGCCGATGGCAGTTACGGCATCGAACCCGGGGTGATCTATTCCTTCCCCTGCATCTGCGAGGACGGTGACTACCGGATCGTGCAGGACCTGCCGGTGGATGACTTCAGTCGCGAGCGGATGGATCTCACCGACAAGGAACTGCGTGAGGAACGGGAAGGAGTCGCGGACCTGCTCTAGGTTCCGGTCGGGATCGGAGTTGCCTTATACGAGCTTGTCCTTGATCCGGCGAAACAGCTCGCGGATCTTTTTCGCCGGCAGCGCCAGCAGTAGTTGCTCAATCTGAGGCAGGAGGGCATCGGCGTGGGCCTGGAGTTCCTCCACGCCCGCGTCCTCCTGCGCCAGTTCCAGCGCGCGTGCCAGATCCGGGGGCGGCCCCGCCGCCTCCGGGGCAGCTTCGGGAGCGGCTTCAGCGGACTCCGGTCGCAATGACTCGGTCGCGAAGATGACCTCGCCGCCACCCGTCTCCACTGCTCGCGCAACCGCCGCCTGAGTCTGGCGAAACAATTCATCCAGGGCCACGGACGGATCATTGGCGGGAATATGAACACCCGCCGCCGCCGACACGCTGACCTCATGTTCCCCGGCAAAAGTCTCGCCGGAAATGGCATTCAGCAGACGCCGGGCCAGTTTCTCTGCACCCTCCGGGCTGCAGCTGGGACAGATGACCGCGAAGCGACCACCGCTGATCCGGGCCGGAACATCTTCCTCGCGCAGATTCTCGGCAACCACACCACCGACTTCCGCCGCCACCTGAATGCCCACGCGCTTGCCGCGGGAAGCGAGGAGCTGATCGAAGTCGATCAGGTCGAAGCGGATCAGGGCCATGGTTTCGTCATGCCGCAATGCATAGGCACGGGCCTCGCGCAGGCGCTGTTCGAAATAACGGCGGTTGCCCAGGCCGGTGACCTGGTCGATGGTGTTGCCTTCCTCCAGCGCGCGGGCGTGGCGCCGCATCTGATCGGCACCGGCGTGACTGCGGGCACGGGCGATGAGCTGGGAGCGTTCGAAGGGCTTGGTGATGAAGTCGCTGGCACCGCGCTCGAGTGCCGCCTCGCGCGCATCCTCCTCTTCATCGCCGGTCACGATGATGACCGGCATCTCCTGCAGGACCGGCGTCTTGGCGTTCCGTATCTGCGCGAGCAGCTCGTAGCCATCCAGGCCGGGCATGGCCACGTCGGTGAAGACAGCCAGGATCTCCGGGTCCCGGTTCAGTGCCGCCCAGGCCTCTTCCCCGTTCTCGGCCAGCACCACCTCGAATTCCTCGGCGAGAATCTTCTCCGCCGAGACCCGCATCACCCTTGAATCGTCGACTACCAGAACC
>SLND01000089.1 GCA_007133205.1 Natronospiraceae bacterium
CGCCCGAAGAAGGCGGGAGCGGTGGCTGACGCCGGGGACAGTCGCCCGCCGGTGTCATTATTGGCTCCGGCCTGATCGCTTTCTGATGCGCCGCCCGTCCCACCTTCACTGGTTTCTTCCTCTCAGCCTGCTCGCGGTCTGTCTGTTTCCTGTCCCGCTGTCCGCCACGACCTTCGTTTCCGAGGATCCGCGTGCCCTTGCCATGGGAGGCGCCGGCGTGGCCGGTACCCGGACACGCAATGCCGGCCTGTTCAATCCGGCCCACCTGGCGGGGCATACCGCGGTCCGTGGTCACCGCCGTGGCCTGGCCTTCTATCGGCCGCAGGAAGGGGTGCGAGTGATTGACGAGGAGGGTTTCCTGCAGGCGGCGGAAGATTTTCTCGAGCGTGATCACGAAACCAGCCTGCGCGATGCCCTGGAACAGCTCGAAGAGGCCATTGAGGACGACACGGTGGAGCTGGCGGACCTCAGGCGCGTCACGGATGAGGCCAATGACCTGCTTGATGGTCTGGAATCCATTTCGGGACGACCGCTGCGTGCCACCGCCTCGGCGGGCCTGAATCTCAATCAGCCCGGGGAGCGCTTCGGCTGGGGGGCGCATATCCGCCAGCGCGCGGATGCCGGGTCCGTGATCGATATCAGCGAACAGGATGTGCGATTCATCCGCGACACCCTGGGTTTCGTCGAGGCCCTGGCCGAGTTCTACGAGACGGACATTATCCCCCCGGGGGTTCGGGTGCCGCGACCGGTGGATGAGCTGACCTCGTCGGCCACCATCCAGGGGGCGTCCATTCGCGAGACCGGTGTCAGTCTGGCCCATGACGTGCCGATGCTACCCGACACCCGGGTGGGGGTGACATTCAAGAGTCTGCTGGTGGAGACGGTGGACTGGAACGTATCGGTGGGGGATGCCGAGCGGGAGCGATTCTCCCGGGCCGACCAGACCCAGCGCGATCAGGACTTCAATATGGATGTGGGATTCACCCACAAGCTGGAGGCGGAGTGGACCGCGGGTGTGATGGTGCGCAATGTGATCGGCCAGCATTACCAGACGGTGGAGGGGCGGCCGGTTCGGGTGCGGCCCGTGACGCGCGTGGGACTGGCCTGGGAAGGGGATCGGCTGACGGTGGCCTGGGATGCCGACCTTGTCGAGACGCCGGCGATCGGTTTCGAGCCCGACCGTCAGTACATGGGCATGGGCGTGGAATACGCCCCCTGGCCCTGGCTGGCCCTGCGCGGTGGCGTGCGCATGGACCGGGTGTCACGACAGGTGACCACCGGCTACGGTTTCGGCCTCGTCTTTGAGAGGATGCATTTCGATCTTTCGGTCGGCGGCGATGAAACCGATGATCAGGCCGTCTCCCTGCAACTGGGGGCACGCTTCGGCGGGCAATGAGTCCAGTCCGGTGAAGCCCTTGCCGGGAAGGTCTACAGTCCTCGCAGCACGGCTGCTTCCTCGGCCGCCACATCCGCTTCGCCACAGTGTTCCAGGATCCACTCGCGGGCCTGGTCACGCAGCTCCAGTGCTGCATCCCAGTCATCCCCTTCGGGATAGATCGCCTCGCCCAGTTCCAGTTCGATATGCCCCGGGCGGGGCAGCAGACTGAAGCCGCGCAGCATCTGGCGACTGCCGCGAATGGCCATGGGCACCACCGGCACGCCCCGGCGCACGGCCGCCATGAAGGCGCCGATGCGGAATTCACGCAGGCCGGGCGCGGCGGAAAGCGTGCCCTCGGCGAAGAAGACCAGGCTCTCCCCCGAATCGAGGCGCTTCATCCCGTGTTCCAGGTCCTTGAGGCCGCGGTGGTGGTCAAAGCGATCGACGAAGACCACGCCGACGCGGTTGAGGATCGGCGCCCAGATGGGATTGCGGACCAGCTCGCGCTTGGCGACGAAGGACAGCCGCCCGGGCAGCCCCGCGCGAATGGCGGCGCCGTCGAGGTAGCTGGCGTGATTGGCGACGATCACGCAGGGCTGCTTCGGAATGTGCTCCAGACCCTGGACGCTCGGGCCATCGCCGGCCAGCAGGAAGACCAGCTGGGTGACACGCCGGGCAAACCCCGAGCGCGCGCTCCGGCCGGGGATCAGCATCAGCAGTACCGCGGCGGGAATTCCGATCACCAGCCCCACGGTCCAGACCCAAAGGGCATAGCAGTAGCGCCCCAGGGCCCGCCCGATGCGCCCGAGCAGGGGCAGCATCCCGCGCAGTATCAGCCGCGAGAACTGTCCGACCAGGCCACCGCTCTTGCCCAGCTCGCCGCGCTCGAACAGTTCCCGGCAGGCGGGGCGGCGAATCTTGCCGCTGGATGTCTTGGGAATGGACTGCGGCGGGGCCAGTTCGATGACCTCCGGCGGCGTCTGCAGCAGCTCCATGGTGGCGTCGACAATGGCCTCTTCGATCCGCTTGCGCTCGCCTGGGTCGCTCTCGCGGGTTTCGGCCACCACCACCAGCCGCTCGGCGCCGCTGTCCGGAGCCGGGCTGGCGAACACCGCCACGTTGTTGCTGCGTACCCCGGGGACCTGGGAAACCGCCTGCTCCAGCTCATAGGGGTAATAGTTGCGCCCGCCCCGGATGATCATGTCCTTCACCCGGCCGGTCAGGTAGAGCTCGCCGTCGGCGAGATAGGCCAGGTCGCCGGATCTCAGCCATTCGTCTTCCGTGTACAGATTCGCGGTGTCCTCCGGGTTGCGGAAATAGCCGGCGGTGCAGGAGGGCCCGCGAAACTGGAGCTCGCCCTGCCGGCGATCCGGCAGGGGCTGATCGTTTTCGTCGACCACGCGCATTTCATGACCCGGCAGGATCTGTCCGCAGGCGACGAAGACCCTTGCCTTGTCGTCCTCTTCCGCGGCCGGCCGCGCCTCGCCGGTGCGTTCGAAGCGGTCCCGTTCCACCCGGTCGTAGGTCGGTCCGCGCTCCAGTGGCGGGAAGGTGAGCCCGACCGAGGATTCGGCCAGGCCGAAGACCGGTTTCATGGTCTCGCGCCGAAAGCCATGTTCGGCGAAGCGATTGCAGAAGGTCTCCAGGGTCCGCGGGCTGACCGGTTCGGCCCCGTTGAAAGCAGTCCGCCAGCTCGACAGGTCGAGGCCGCGGATGTCCTGGTCGGCGAGGCGATTGGCGCACAGATCGTAGGCGAAATTGGGGGCGGCCGAGATCGTCCCGCGGTAATGATGGATGGCCCACAGCCAGCGCTGGGGCCGGGCCATGAACTGCAGCGGCGACATGAGCACCAGGGGGATGCCGTAGTAGAGGGTGCCCAGGCAGGCGCCGATCAGGCCCATGTCGTGGTAGAGCGGCAGCCAGCTCACGAAGCGGTCTTCATGGGAGGCCTGCACGACCTCGCCCATGGCGCGGATGTTGGCCAGCAGATTGGCGTGGGTCAGGCTCACGCCCTTGGGCTGGCCGGTGGTGCCCGAGGTGTATTGCAGGAAGGCGAGGTCATTGTCCTCGCGCGGTATGCGGGCCATCACCCCGTCCTCGCTGCGCAGTTCCGGGACGGTCATCACGTATTCGATCGAGGGGGCCAGGCTCTTGAGCAACTGGCCGGCGCGGGCGGTTTCCCGTGAGGCGAGAAACATCCGCGTGCCGGCATTCTCGAGCACCTTGGCAATCCGGCGCAGATGGTCCTCGACCTGGCTGGCGCGGACCGGCGGGTAGAGGGGCACCGGGACGGCTCCGGCCCACAGCACGCCGTGGAAGGCGAAGAAGAAATCGGTGCCGGTGGGCAGCATGAGCGCGACGGTGTCGCCCGGACCCACGCCGCGCTCGCGCAAGCCGCTCGCCACGCGCGCCGCGCCCTCGCGCAGATCGGCATAACTGAGGGCCGGTCCCTCGTCGTTGTCGTCATAGAGGGTCAGGCAGCGCCGGTCCCCGGCCCGTTCGGCATGCCATTCCAGCACTTCCGGCAGGGTTTTCGCCTCGCGCGGTTCCGGGGCCGCCGGGGTGGCCTCGCCGGTCCCGGCCCGGCGCCGGTTTCTTTCCTGTTCGCTCTGCATCGAAGCGGAGGCCTTGCCGCCCAGTTCCTGCAGGGCATCGATCAGTTCCCCTGGCGTGCGGGCACGGACCGCCTTTTCATCCGGTACCCGCACACCGAATTGACGCTCCATGCGCAGCATCAGCTCGACCCGGCCGAGGCTGTCCAGACCGGCCTCGCGTTCGAGGTCACTGTCGCGATGCAGGTCCGGTATCGGGCGCCCGGGATGGAGTTCCCTGGCGACCTCCCGTATCAGATGCAACAGGCCTGTTTCGAGATCATTGCTGCGGTTCATGGCGC
>SLND01000150.1 GCA_007133205.1 Natronospiraceae bacterium
CTGCGGATAAGGCGCCAGTCCTCGTCATCGAATTCTTCCTCCTTGCGCAGGAGAGAGGCCGGGAGACGGGACTTGCCGATGTCATGCAGCAAGGCACCCATGCCGAGCGTTTCGATGCTCTCGCGATCCATGCCCTGGGCCCGGGCAAAGACCATCGTGATCACGGCCACGTTGACCGAGTGCATCGCGGTGAGCTCATCCCGGTCACGCAGGTGGGTCAACCACAGGGACGCGGTGGGATTGGCCAGCAGGGTGTCCAGCAGTTCGGCAATCACCGTGCGAACGCTTTCCACGCTGACCGCCTTGCCGAGACGGGCGTCCTCCAGAATCACCTCCAGGTACTGGTGGCTCTTCTGGCGGATATCGAGGGCCCGCGCCAGTTCCCGCTTGAAGGACCGGTAGCGCTGATCCGCGGGTGCCTCCGGGGCGTCCCGGGTGCCGGCCAGACTCTCGTCGCTTACCTGGGCGCGGCGAACCCGTGACCGAAGATCCGGGCGTGAGCGCTCGACCTCGACATAGACGTGCTTGCAGCATTCACGCAGCTTGGCCAGGTCGCGGCGGCTTTCGATGGTAAAGCCCTGAAACAGGAAGGGGGACTCCACCCAGGGACGGTCCAGTTCGGCGACATACATCCCGGTGGAGAGGTCTTCCACGCGCAGTTTGCATTTCATGAGGCAGCCTCCCCGCGGCGCACTCAAACGGTTACAGGATTCCTGCCCGGCCCCCCCGACCCGGATGACAAGAACGTCCGCTGGGCTCCTTCCAGCTTCTTTCAAGTATATCAGGCATATGGAAAACTGTATGGCCTGCTAGACTCGTCCATCGGACCTGCGGAACCGCCCATCCCGAGAAAACCGCAAATTCAGGGGACCAGGGGGAGCAAAGCCTTGAACTTGAACGAATTCCTGCCCATCACGGGCTTCTGGTGGAGCGACCTGCTACTGGGCCTGGTACTGGCCCTGATACTGCTCTATCTCGCCCGCCAGCCGGTGCACGACATTCTGACCGGCAGCGGCCGGATTCTGGGAGGCTTCCTGCGAATGGCGGCCGGACTCTGCCGGGGCTGGCAGCGCCGCCTTGCGCGCCTGGGACGACACGCCCTCTTTCAGTTGGCGCGGGAGCATCAGGAGCGGATTTCCCGCCGCCAGCTCCGCCGCCTGGATGAAACCGTCGAAACCGCCGTTGCCGAGTGGCCCGCGCTGGAATCCCAGATCCAGGCGCGCCTGCAAAGAATCGAATCGGACTACCGTGATCCGCCGGAACCGCCCAATCCACCCACCGCCTGGGCGGACCTTCTCAAGCGCATCACCAGTGTTTCGGATACGGGCGACCCGGCGGTGGCGAGAGCAGTGGAGGCGGTCACCGGCAGCATCGAGGAAACCTCCCGCCAGATGGCGCAGATGCACGAGCAGAGCAGTTCGGATCATCACCGGACCCTGGAAACACTCCGCCCTGAATGGGAGGGGCTTGCCCGCTCCACCCGGGAAGTCCGTGATGGACTGGAAACGCTCCGGCAGGAGCTGGCCGACTGCCGACGCCGGGTCCAGCGCTTCGATACCCTGCAGAACCAGCGAGGAATCCTGACCTCCCGGCTGAAGGGCTGGCTGGCATTGCACTTCATGGTCGGCATTGCCATGGGCGGGCTTGCGGTTCTGGTCGGGCTGGTCAATTTTCATCTGGTGGCCCTGCCGATGCAGGAAGCCCTCGGCGCCGGGTCCCGGATCGGGCCCTGGCCGACCGCCTCGGTTGCCGCCGTCACCCTGACCCTGCTGCAGGCCGGGCTCGCGGTGGTGATCACCGATTCCGCCGGAATCACCCGCCTGATCGCACCCATCGGTCAGGTTGACGCCGGGCGGCGACGGATCGTTCTCGGGATCGCCAGCATCAGCCTGATCCTGCTTTGCCTGGCCGAAGCCGGCATGGCCTTCATTCGCGACAGCATGATCCTGGAGCAGGAGTGGCTGGCCCGGGAACTTGAAGCCGGCATTGCCACCGGTGAGCCCGGCTTGCGCTGGGTGCCCTCCCTCGCCCAGATGGTGATGGGCTTCGTGCTGCCGCTCAGTTTTCTGGTCCTGGCACCCGGGGTGGAGTCCCTGCTGCAGGCCGGCCGGGTGGTACTGATCTGGATCGGAAGCGGGCTGACCACCAGCGCTTATCTGCTGTTCCGCTTCCTCGCCCGGGGCGCGGAGGAAGCCGCGCGCCTGCTGGCCTATGGCTATGACCTGGTGATCTTCCTGCCCCTGGCCGTCGAACGGGCGATGCTCGGACGACGCCAGGCACAGGCCGAGGATCCCACGCCGTGACCGGCCGACTCATCCGGGCCGGATCGGTCATCGGCCTGTGCACAGCCATGATCTTTCTGGGCACCGCCTGCACCGAGCAACCGGATGCGCATGGCAAGACCATTGCCCTGGGCATCCATTACGGGGGGCTGCCGGGGCATATCTATGCCGAACCCCTGGATACCGTTGAGCGCCATCTGCTCGCCCAGCTCGAGCCGGGCGACCGCTACGTATTCCTTCCCCCGGAAGCCGATACCGACCTCCGGGACCTCAGCCTGGACCCCCGTCCCCTCGGGGCATGGCGACAGATTCGTGCCCTGCGTGAAATCCAGCGTGAACGGCTGGACACGCCCCCCGACGCCAGCATCGAGACCCTGCAACTCCAGGCGATGGTGCAGGCGCTGGAGAATACGCATCCGCTCAAGTGCCTGTACCTGGCCTTCAACCCCGATCGCCTGGTCCCGCCCGAAGCCCCCTTGGCCAGACTTGAATCCGGGTTTTTCCAGGTGGTGATGCTTGTACCGGAAGACGCGATCCTCGGTGGCGCGGGCACACAGGCCTGGCGCAGCTGGCTCGCCGATGCCGGCGCGGACCAGATCCATGTCCAGAGCATCAATGCACCTCTGACCGAATGCGGGACTCAAGCGGAAGCCGAGGAAAACGGACCTGACCTCCCGGTTTTCGATGACGCCCTGTGGGACGCTTCCGGGGGAAACGCCGCAATGCACCGACTTTCACAATGAGCAGGAACCAATGAGCAAAAAAAAGCACCGGCCGGGCCGGTGCTCTTGTAGTGGCGTCCCCAAGGGGATTCGAACCCCTGTCGCCGCCGTGAAAGGGCGGTGTCCTGGGCCAACTAGACGATGGGGACGCGGAAACCTTTCTTGTCTTTCAACCTGCTTGTCTGGTGGAGCCAGGCGGGATCGAACCGCCGACCTCTTGCATGCCATGCAAGCGCTCTCCCAGCTGAGCTATGGCCCCTCGCGTCAGCGAAGCGCGCATTTTCCCCAACACGACTGACGCTGTCAAGCGCCTGCCGCGGTTGCATTGCGTGCACGGATGAATTCCAGCGCCCGGTCAAGACGTGCCAGCGTGACGTCCCTTCCGAGCAGCTCCAGGGTCTGATCAATCGGCGGTGAAATCGGGCCGCCGGATACCGCCACCCGGATCGGCTGGGCCACCTTGCCCAGCTTGAGTTCCATCTCCTCGCACACCGCGGTGATGGTCCCGTGGATACTTTGCGCCTCCCACGGCGAGAGTTCGGCAAGGCGCTCGCGCACCGCGGTCAGGGGCGCCTCGGCCACCGGCCGCAGGTTCTTCTTCGCCGCTTTATCGTCGTATTCCTCGAACTCGCGATAGAAGAACAGGCTGTTATCCGCCATTTCAACCAGGGTCTTCGAACGTTCCTGCTGACTGGCCACCACCGCTTCAAGCGCGGGACCATCGTCCGGGTTCACGCCGCGTTCACGCAGCAGGGGGGCAAGTGCTTCAGCAACTTCCGCCGCCGGCAATTCCTTCACGTAGTGCTGGTTGAGCCAGAGCAGTTTTTCAGGGTTGAAGGTGGATGCCGAACGGTTCACCTCATCGATATCGAACAGCGAAATCATCTCCTCGCGCGAGAAGATTTCCTGGTCGCCATGGGACCAGCCCAGGCGCACCAGATAGTTGACCAGTGCATCAGGCAGATAGCCCTCGTCCCGGTACTGCATCACGCTGACCGCGCCATGGCGCTTGGACAGGCGGCTGCCGTCATCACCCAGGATCATGGGGACATGGGCATACACCGGCGGCGTGCCGCCGAGAGCCTCGATCAGGTTGATCTGGCGCGGGGTATTATTGAGATGGTCATCACCGCGAATGACATGGGTGATCTTCATGTCCATGTCATCGACCACCACCGTGAAATTGTAGGTGGGGCTGCCGTCGCCCCGGGCGATGATGAGATCGTCCAGTTCGGTATTGGCAAAACGCACGTTACCGCGCACCCGGTCCTCGAATACCACGCTTCCCTCGAGCGGGTTGCGGAAACGGATCACCGGGGTCACCCCTTCGCGCGGCTCGGTACGGTCACGGCAGCGGCCGTCGTAGCGCGGCTTTTCCTTGCGAGCGCGCTGGGCCTCGCGCATTTCCTCCAGTTCTTCGCGGGTGCAGTAGCAGCGGTAGGCCTTGCCCTCTTCAAGCAGACGATCAATCTGCTCGCGATACCGGTCCATGCGCTCGCTCTGGAAGAACGGGCCTTCATCCCAGTCCAGCCCCATCCAGCGCATGCCATCGAGGATCGCCTGCACGGATTCCTCGGTGGATCGTTCGCGGTCGGTGTCCTCGATCCGGAGTACGAACTTGCCCTGCTGCCTGCGCGCGTACAGCCAGCAGAACAGGGCCGTGCGGGCCCCGCCGATATGCAGGTATCCGGTGGGACTGGGAGCAAAGCGCGTGCGGATGGTCATCTGAAGGGTCTCTCCCCGCTCAAAATCGCCCATTTTACCAGACCCCGGCCCGAGCGGTCCCACCCTTGACCGAACAGTTCATGGGGCGCAGATTGGACGAGCAGACCACGACAAGGAGGCATCATGCAGAAACCCGTGGAAATCCATTTCAACAACATGGATCACTCCCCCGCCCTCGAAGATCAGATCCGCCAGGATGTCGACCAGCTCACCCGTGCCTGCCCCCAGCTTCTCTCCTGTCGGGTTTTCGTGGAAACCATTCACCGCCGCAAGGAAGGCCCCAGCAGCGGCGACCTGTTCGAAGTCCGGATCGAGATGCATGTGACCGGCCAGGACCTGGTGGTACACCACACCCAGACCGACCAGGAAGCCCATCACGAGGATGCGCACCAGGCGGTAACCAAGACCTTCCGCAAGGCCGAAAAGCGCCTTCGCGCCTTCCTCGACAAACGCAAGGACCGCCACCTGCGGGGGGAAAAACACGCCCGGATTCAGGCGGGCGAATGAGAACTCCGGGGGCGGGGCATCGGCCCCGCCCCCTCATCGACTCAGGATTCCGGCTTGCAGTAGAGCCCGTACAGGGTCGCCATCAACTCCATGATTGCCGGATCCTGAATGCGGTAGTAGATCGTCTGGGCCTCGCGCCGGGTCGCCACCAGGCCTTCCTGGCGCAAGCGCGCCAGGTGCTGGGAAAGCGCGGACTGGCTCAGCGGCACCGTGCGATTGATCTCTCCCACGGAAATTTCCCCGTTGACCAGCACGCACAGGATCATCAGGCGGTTGCGATTGCCCAGCGCACGCAACACGGCGGCCGCGGTCTCGGCGTGCTCGGCCATGACATCCGGGTCGGGAAGCAGGCCCGGCGTCGGCCCGGGACTGTCACCCATCTTTGCTGCCATCCGGGAACCTCCTGCCATGCGATAGCGCGGCCTAATTTAGATTCCGCTCATAATAACATGTCGAGTCCATTGACCGCCGTAAAAGCTGCGCATAAAATGCCCGCCTTTCCGGGCGATTAGCTCAGCGGGAGAGCGCTGCCTTCACACGGCAGAGGTCGCTGGTTCAAACCCAGCATCGCCCACCAGATTCCCCCCTTGCCTTGACCTGCCGTGCGCGCCCCGCCGGGGCGCGTCGCTGTATACTGCCTCCTGAGCCTTGCCACCGCCCGCGGCAGGATGTCCTCCCCGGCCGGGAACTCACCCTTGCCCCGGGCCAATATTGATATAAATCAAGAAAAAACGGACACACGGGGTTACACTGGCCCGCATCGCGCCGAACGCCCCATCCATTCCGCTGGGAGGAACTGATGGAACTCGATCCCCTTCTCCTGTCTCGCATCCAGTTCGCCTTTGTCGTCAGTTTTCACGCCATCTTCCCGGTCTTCACCATCGGGCTGGCCTCCTTCATCGCCTTTCTCGAAGCCCTGCTCTACCGGACCGGCAACCCGGTCTATGAGGAACTGTCGCGGTTCTGGACCAAGGTCTTCGCCGTAGTCTTCGGTATGGGCGTGGTCTCCGGGATCGTGATGTCCTTTCAGTTCGGGACCAACTGGAGCGTGTTCTCCTACGCGGCGGCGAATTACCTCGGCCCGGTTTTGAGTTACGAGGTGGTGACTGCCTTTTTCCTGGAGGCGGTGTTCCTCGGCGTGCTGCTGTTCGGCAGGGACAAGGTGCCGCCGGGGGCGCATCTGTTTTCCGCGCTGATGGTGGCAATCGGCACCTTCATTTCCTCTTTCTGGATTCTGTCGGCCAACAGCTGGATGCAGACGCCGGCCGGTGCGGAACTTCAGGACGGGATCTTCCAGATCACTTCCTGGGGCGAGGCGATCTTCAATCCCTCCTTCTGGCCGCGTTTCTTCCACATGGGGCTTGCTTCCTTCCTGACCGGCGGCTTCGTGGTGGTCGGGGTCAGTGCCTGGTTCCTGCTCCGCGGCAAGGCGCGGGAATCCAGCCGCAAGGCCCTGCGCATGACCATTGCCCTGCTGGCCGTGATCGCACCGGCCCAGCTGGTGGTGGGTGACATCCATGGCCTGAACACCTTCGAGCACCAGCCGGAAAAGGTCGCGGCCATGGAAGGTACCTGGGAAACCCAGGAAGGCGCGCCCCTGCTCCTGTTCGCCATTCCCAGTCAGGAAGAGGAAAGGAACCGCTTCGAGTTCGGGATCCCGAAGGCAGCAAGCCTGATCCTGACCCATGAACTGGATGGCGAGGTGCCGGGCCTCAAGGAATGGGCACCGGAGGATCGTCCTCATGTGGCCACGGTGTTCTGGAGCTTCCGCGTGATGGTGCTCATCGGCCTGGTGATGATCGGTGTCGCCTTCTGGGGGGCGTGGCTGACCTGGCGGGGACGCATCGAGGATTCATCCCGCTTCCTCCGCTTCGCCACCTGGATGATTCCGACGCCCTTCATTGCGGTCCTGGCGGGCTGGTTCGTGACCGAAGTGGGCCGACAGCCCTGGCTGGTACACGGGATCATGCGCCTGGAAGAAGGCCTGACGCCTTCGCTGACCGGCGGCATGGCCCTGTTCAGCCTGATCGGCTTCATCCTGGTCTATACCGTGGTCTTCGTGGCCGGGGCCTATTACCTGATCCGGGTGATCAAGTCCGGACCCGAGCGCCTGACCCGGGCCGATGAGGCCGAGGGGCGCGCCAAGCGGCCCTTGTCCGCGGTCGATACCCCGATCGAAGCTTCCGACGCTGACCTGCCGGAGGAGAAATAAGCCATGGAAACCATTGATCTGACCCTGATCTGGATCGTGATCATCGCCATCGGCGTATTCATGTACGTGCTGATGGACGGCTTCGACCTCGGCGTCGGCATTCTCTTTCCGTTCGCGCCACGTGATCACGACCGCGACGTGATGATGAACTCCGTGGCACCGGTCTGGGACGGCAACGAGACCTGGCTGATTCTCGGGGGAGCGGGCCTGCTCGCCGCTTTCCCCCTGGTGTACACGGTCTTTCTGCCCGCCCTCTACATCGGGGTATTCCTGCTGCTGGCGGGCCTGATCTTTCGCGGGGTTGCCTTCGAATTCCGCTTCAAGGCCAATCGTTCCCGGCGGCTCTGGGATCACGCCTTCAACATCGGCTCCACAGTTGCCGCCTTTGCCCAGGGTGCGGTGGTCGGCGCCTACATCCAGGGCTTCGAGACCGAAGGCTTCAACTATGTCGGCGGGCCGCTGGACTGGCTGACACCCTTTACCGTGATGACGGGCCTTGGCGTGGTTGCCGGTTATGCCCTGCTTGGCTCTACCTGGCTGATCCTGAAATCATCGGGAGATACTCAGAAATGGGCCTACCGGATCACCCCGTGGCTGATTGCCGCGGTAGTGGGCTTCTTCGTTCTGGTCAGCATCTGGACTCCGCTGGCTGAATCCCGGGTGCTCAATCGCTGGCTGGAGAATGCGGAGATCCTGTGGATCTTCCCGGTATTGACCGTCATCTGCCTGTGGTGGCTGTGGCAGGGCGTGCGAAGCGAGCGCGAAGGTGTGCCCTTCGTGGCGACCATGGCTCTGTTTGGCCTGTTCTACGTCGGACTGCTGATCAGCATGTGGCCCTATGCGGTGCCTCCGGAGCATACCTTCTGGGATGCCGCTTCGGCACCGGAAGCCCAGCTTTTCCTGCTGCTCGGATTCCTGTTCGTGATTCCGATCGTTCTCGGTTATACCGCCTGGACCTACTGGGTCTTCCGCGGCAAGGTGGATGACGAGACAGGTTACGGGCACTGAGAAATCCGCGATGATTTGCGGATGATTCTGTTACCGACCTTTTGATGTCGGTGACGGGGTGTTCCGGCCTTTGTTGCCGACAGGGTCTTCCATGTCTGGATGCACCGCATTGACCATTAGCTCAGGTAGCGCCTCCTGATGGATTCGGCGACTCTGGCCACCCTCCACCGGGAGGCGGCCCCGCGCCGACGCGCGGCAATGAGGCTGCTCGCCACCAGCGCACCGCGCGACCGTCTGCTGCGGGAGATCGTGCTGCCGGCAGCGCTGGACAGCGCCCTGCTGGTCGGCCTGCTGGGCCTGCTGGTGGTGGCCCTGGACCGTATCCTCTTCCAGCAGGCCGTGTTCACGGAGGTCCTGCCCCTGCTGGCGGGAGGGCTGGTTCTGGCCGCCGTCCGGGTGCCCCTGCGCGGTCGGACCGATGGCCGGGCGCGGGCGCTGGGCGAGCGCGTGGTGAGCCGCTTGCGCGAAGATCAGCTTGGCCGGGCCATGGATCCGGCCTGGCGCCTTGGCTCCGGCGAGGATTCAGGCCACCTCCAGCATCGGATTGCGGACAATCTCGAGGCGATCACGCCCTTCTATGGGCGTCATCTGCCGGCACTGGTTACCGCCGTGATCCAGCCCCTGCTGATTCTGGTGGTCGTCTTCTTTCACGACTGGCTTGCCGGCATTCTGCTGGCGCTGACCGCTCCCCTGATCCCGGGTTTCATGGCCCTGGTGGGCATGGGCACCCAGGTACTTGCCGAACGCCAGCAGACCGCCCTGACACGGCTGTCCGGCCTGTTCCGTGACCGACTTCGGGCACTCTCGACCCTGCGCCTGTTCCGCGCCGGCGAGCAGGAAGCCCGGGACCTGGAAGAGCGAAGCGAGGATTACCGCGAGCGCAGCATGGGTGTGCTTCGGGTGGCCTTTCTGTCTTCCGCGATTCTGGAATTCTTCAGTGCCGTGGCGATTGCGGTACTCGCGGTCTATGTCGGCTTTTCCCTGCTCGGCTATTACGAATTTGGTCCGGCCGCGGATATCGGATTCTTCTCGGGCATGCTGATTCTGGTCCTGGCCCCGGAGTTCTTCTCCCCGCTACGCCGTCTCGGCCAGACCTGGCATGACCGCTCCGCCGCCCTGGCCGCGGTCATGGCCCTGTCCGGCGAGGACAGCGAGGCGTCCGCATTCGCGTCACCGGCCGCTGAGCGGTCGCGCCCCGATACCCGACAACGACTCGAAGCTGCCGCAAGGGTCAGCGGACAGGACCTTGTGCTCCGGATTGGCGACGGTCCCCGCCTGCCGGTACCGGATCTTGATCTGGAGCCGGGAGAGATCCTGCGGGTCACGGGCAATTCGGGAAGCGGCAAGAGTACCCTTGCCGCCGCCCTCACCGGCAGCCTGGCTCCTGTCTCCGGCAGCCTTTTGATCAACGACAAACCACCGAACGCAGTGGCTCCGGAATGCCTCGGCTGGCTCGGTCAGGACCCGCATCTTCTGCCGGGCAGCCTGCGTTTCAATCTCGCCCCGGGCACCGGGGAGGCTCCCGAAGAGGCCTTGTGGGAAGCGTTGTCACGGGTGGGTCTGGCCGACGTGGTCCGCAACACGCCGCATGGGCTCGATACCCGGATCGGCCCGGGCCGGGTCCGCCTGTCCGGCGGCGAAGCCCAGCGTCTCGCGCTGGCGCGGGTCATGCTGGTCCAGCCTGCCCTGCTGGTGCTCGACGAACCGACCGCCAGCCTGGACCGGGCAGCGGCCCATGCCGTGCTGGAAGCAATTTCCCCGCTGCGGGGCAGGAGCAGCCTGGTGCTGATCGGCCACGACCCTGAGCTGGATCGCATCAGTGGCAAGCGGATCCACCTGGAAGGGGCCCCGAATGTCCGCTGAACGACGGGTATTCTCGCGGCTTATGGCCGGCAACCGGCGCTGGTTGCTCGGTGCCATTGTGCTGGCGATTCTTGCCGCGCTCGCCTCGGTGGGCCTGGTCGCGGTCTCCGGCTGGTTTCTGACCGCGACCGCCCTGGCCGGTCTGAGTGCGGCAATCCGGCTCGAAGTCTTTCTCCCGGCGGCCCTGATCCGGGCCTTTGCCATCCTGCGCACCGTGGGACGCTATCTCGAGCGCCTGCTCACCCATGAACTGATATTCCGGGGCATCAGCCGTCTGCGCGCCGGCCTGTTCCGCAGCCTTTCGAACCGGCCCCTGCCTGAGCTCGACGCCCTGGCGGACGAGCGCGCACTCACCCGCCTGGTGGCTGATGCCGAACGCCTGGAAGCCCATCATGCGACCATGCGCATTCCCCTTCTGGCGGCCCTGGCCACCAGTGTCGCGCTCGCCGCCACGCTCGCGCTTCTGCTCGATCCCGCCGCCGGCCTCACGGTCCTGGCCGTCGCACTTGCCCTGGCCTGGCTGGTGGTCGGGGGCAGCCGCCGGGCCGGAATCGCCCGCGCCGCCGACAGCCTGCGCCGTGACCGTGGGGCTCGATACCTGGGAGGATTGCTGGATGCCCACCGGGAGCTGCACCACCTGGACCCGAACCGGGGCCTCCGCGACCGTATTCTGAACGCGTTTGAACGCCATGGCCTGCGCGAGACAGGGCGTGCCGCGAGTGCGGGGCGAATGGAAGGCCTGATGGCGCTGCTCGTGATCGTGGGCGTGGCCGTGTTGCTGGCACAGGCCGCCACGGTGCCGCCCGAAACCCGCGAGACCGGCCTCGCCGGAGCGCCGCGGATCGCACTGGGGGTGCTTGCCCTGCTGGCTCTGGGTGCGGTCTGGGGTGGGCTGCATGAAGCCTGGCAACAAAGAGTGGTGACAGCTCTTGCGGCACGCAGGCTGGATCGGGACCTGGCCGCGAGCCCCGGGCCGCGCTCCGTGGGCACGGTGGGAGCCGCTGCGAAAAACACACCGCCGGAGCTGCGCCTGGAAGCCATCCGGGTCCGTCGTGGCCTGGCCGATCAGGCATTGCTCGAAGATATTCATCTGGAGCTGGCACCGGGGGCATGGCTGGCCATCAGTGGACGCAGCGGCTGCGGCAAGAGCACGCTGGCCGAGTTGCTGACCGCCCGCCTGATACCGGATTCCGGACGCGTACTGATGGATGGCCGCGAGCTGTCCGAATTGCCGGAGGCCGTGCTTTTCCGGCGGATCGGCCTGCTGCAGCAGGACAATGTCCTTTTCGCCGACACGCTCTGGCGCAACCTGGTGGTCGGCGCCCCGGACAGTGAACCGGACAATGTGATCCGGGCCCTGGAGGACCTGGGACTCGAATACCTGGTACCACACCTGGATACCTGGATCGGCAGCGGCGGACGGCAATTGTCAGGTGGCGAAGCGAGGCGCATCTGTCTCCTGCGCACCCTGCTCGCCGGACCGGAGCTGGTGATCCTGGACGAACCGCTGCGCGGCCTGGATGCCGTCAATCGCGATCGGGTGCTGAACTGTCTGCGTGAACAACTTGATGGCCGCAGCCTGCTCTGGCTCGATCACCAGGCCCCGGACTTGCCCCTGACGGCACACTGGCAATTGCAGGACGGCAGGCTGGAAAGGGCCTGATAGAGACCACTTCGTGTTAAAGTCCCGCACCCCTGACTGATGCGGTTTGCCTGAAAAGGACCGAGACATGTATGCAAGCCTGATCCACCTCCACTCCGGCATAGCCGCCCTCAGCATCCTCGGATTCATCGGCCGCGGGGGCTGGCTTCTGGCCACCGGCAAGCGGCCCGGTGGCAAGTTCCTGCGGATTGCGCCGCACGTGGTGGACACGCTGCTGCTGGTCACCGGCCTGATCCTGCTCGGCATGACCGGCTGGGCCCTGGCCACCGCTCCCTGGATGATAAGCAAACTGATCCTGCTCGTGGTCTATATAGGGTTGGGCGTGGCCACCTTCCGGGCGGGCACGGGAGCGGCGCGAACCGGCCTGTTCGCCCTGGCGGTGCTGGTCTTTGCCCAGATCATGGCCACGGCCGTATTCAAGAATACAGCGGGCCTGCTGACTCCCTTTTTCGGATGAGGAACAGATTCATGCTCAGAACCGGATATCCGGGCCACAGCGCCCTGTACCTGACCCTGGTTGCCGGCCTGCTGTTGATGCTCAGCGCTTGCGCGGAGAACGAGGCCGGCCCCACTGCGGAGGTCTACATGACCGAAGGCTGCCAATGCTGCCGGGTGTGGGCAGACTATCTCGAAGATGAAGGCTTTTCGGTGGAACAGCACTACGTGGAGCAGGCCAGGCTGAACGAAATCAAGCGCGATGCCGGACTCGACTTCGGCCTGAGCTCCTGCCACAGCGCGAAGATCGAGGGCTATCTCGTCGAAGGCCACGTGCCGGCACGCGAGATCCGTTACCTGCTGGAAGAACGCCCGGACGTGAGTGGCATTGCCGTGCCGGGAATGCCGATCGGTTCGCCGGGCATGGAACGCGGTGATCAGCAGGATCGCTATGCCGTGGTCAGCTTCGATGCCGACGGCAACACGGACATCATCGCGACCTATCCGGAGTAGTTCGCGGCCACCTTCCGGTGGCAGTCAGTGGCCCGAGCTCGGACCCTCCGTTAACGGTGACGGTGGACGTTCCGGCCTTTATCGCCGACAGGCCTTCTCTTTGGATGGTCACCTGGGCCGTGCTTTCCCAACGCGTATTCAGGGTCTGAGCGAAACGCATCCGTCACCGTGAACGAAGGGTCCAAGCGGCAACAAGAACGAGTACGTTACCGAACATCCTCCCATGTCCCGCTAACGTATATCCGGCTCCCGGGGCAGCTCCAGCACCTCCCGGTCCGAGATGATGCCGGCGCGTTCCAGTTCACGCATGGCCGGCTGGATCGCTTCCAGGGCCCGAATCGCGGCCAGCTCCACGCCGCCCCGCTGCTGATCACCCGCCATCAGGGCCTCCAGGAAGGTGCGTGGCTCCGGGAAGGGTCGCATTGCCAGCGGTGCATCTTCTTCCAGTTCCAGCAACTCGCGTATCTCGGCCCGCGCCTCGGCATAACCACCCAGGCTGTCCACCAAATCATGCTCCAGGGCCTGGGATCCGCTCCAGATCCGACCCTTGGCGACATCGTGGACATGGTCCACGGGTTTCTTGCGCCCGGCGGCGGCCTTTTCGGTGAAGTCCCCATACACCCGGTCGAGCCAGTCCTGGTGACGGGACCAGCCGTGATCCGTGTAATCCTGCAATCCCGTCCAGTGGCCGGCATTCTCGCTCGACTGGACCCAGTCCCAGTTGAGACCGAATTGCTCCCGCCAGAACTCCTCGGTCAGCAGCTTGCCCCCCAGCACCCCGATGGAGCCGGTGACCGTGGCCGGCTGGGTGACGATGCGGTCGGCATCCATGGCCACGTAATAGCCACCCGACGCGGCAACATTGCCGAAGCTGACCACCACCGGCTTGCCCGCTTCGCGGGCCTGGCTCACTTCGTACCAGATCGCGTCGGAAGCGACATAGGAGCCTCCCGGACTGTCTACCCGAAACAGGATGGCCTCGATGTCGTCATCCTCGATGGCATCGCGAAAGGCACGGGTCACGCTGTCCGAGCCCATGCTCTGGGCGCCGGTCAAGGGCTGAAATCCGCTTTCGCCGCGGGCGACACCGCCGGTGCCGTGAATCACGGCCACGCCCGTCCCCCGCTCATGGGGTTCACCGGCCGCCCGCAGATAGGCACGCAGGCCCATCCGCTCCGCTTCCACCCCGAGTTCTTCCTCCAGGCGATCATGGACCTGACGACGATAGGCCAGGCGGTCCACCAGTCCGGCTTCGACCGCTTCCTCGCCCAGGAAGGGACCTTCATCCACCAGCTCACGCAGCTCGCTGCGATCCAGCCCACGATCGGCGGCAATATCCTCCACCATGTCGTCAAAGATGGCATCGAGTACAGCCTGTTCGGCCTCTTCGTGCGCCTCGGTGAACTCGGTTTCGGTGAATGTGTTCAGCGCGTTCTTGTACTCGTGGCGATGATCCATCCGTGGCTCGAGATGAAGTTTTTCCCAGGTCTCGGCCAGGAAGGGCGTGTGGCTGATCAGGCCGGTCAGCCCGATGTCCCCGGACTGCTGGAGATAGATCTCGTCGAAGGCGCTGGCCAGGTAATAGCCCTCGTTTCCGGGGCCGACCTCGCCAATGGTCTCGGCATAGGCCACGGCCGGCTTGTCGCTCGCCTGGAAACGTTCGACCGCCTGGCGGACTTCCTGGATCGCGGCAAGGCCCTGCCCGCCGGCACCGATCCGCGCCACCAGTCCAACCACCCGGTCATCGTCCGCGGCGCGGTCGATGGCGTCCACGACCTCGCGCACCTGGAGGTGGTCCTCCAGCATGATCCGCGCCAGGGGATCGTCCACCACCGATTCGACCATGGGTTTTTCCAGATCCACCACCAGTATGGTGGGATCTGCCACCCGGTCGCGCGTGATCGCCGAAATCACCAGTGACAGCACTGCCGCGACCACCACCACGCCACCGATGGTGGCGAAAATCCTCGTAATCCATCGCTTCATGGCTCTCTCCCCTCGATTTCACCTTGTCCAACCGCTGTTGCAGGTACCGCAGAACCGGCACCGACACTTATTAATATGGCGCAGGATAGCCAAAAGGCCAGCGGATTCACGAACTTGTGCCCGACCGCGGCCATCGGTAAACTTCGCACCTCGAAGCGGCAGGCTCCAACGCCGCCGGGCGCCAGCCCGAACAAGTCCCCGGCTTTCCCTTACCGAGGAGCTGATCGTGCTCAAGTACACCATCAGCCTGACGCTCATATTAGCGGCCATCTGGCTGCTTTTCTCCGGTCTCTGGACCCA
>SLND01000172.1 GCA_007133205.1 Natronospiraceae bacterium
CGGCCGCAGCCGCGTTGATCGAACAGCAGTATCCGGTAGCGGTCGGGATTGAAGAATCGCCGGTGGTCGGGGCCGCAGCCCATGCCCGGGCCGCCGTGGACGAACAGGGCCGGGATCCCGTCCGGGTTGCCGCATTCCTCGACGTAGATTTCGTGGCCATCGCCCACGTCCAGGTGGTGATGGCGGTAGGGCTCGATTTCCGGGTAGAGCGCGTTCATGGCAGTCCTCACGACAAATGGGGGGAGCATACCGCATCCGGAGCCCTGCTGTGCCAGCCCCGGTACACCCTCACCGACCACATTCCTGTAGGAAAATGCTTACACCACGTCGCGCCGGGGGAGGACAGCAAAACCGCGCCTCTCCACCGATAATAAGACTGTCCGCCGGGCATGGAAGGCCCCGCAGGGACGCTGGCAGGAAGCCACCCGGAAACGGGATATCGGGAGATGGAATCTCCCGCGCAGGGATGCCGGCAAGGAGGCCACGCAGGGATGCATGGCGGACGGTTGGCGCGGCCGCGAGGTCCCGCACCTGGGTAGTCAATCACCCTCGGCCAAGTAAGGCGTGACCCCGGCCTCCGTGGAGGCCGGGGTTTTTTGTGGGGCCCTCTGTCGGGTCCTGCTGCGGGCGTGTCAGGACCTGACAGAGGGCCCGCGAACTGGCACGTACTCCGGATATTCCGGGCGCCACATCAGTGCATCCACGGCCTCTTCCACGCCTTCCGCGGGCGCCTTCGCCACGCCGTCTTCAATGCAGGCCCGGGCCACGCCAATGGCGATGCGCCGGGTCAGTTGCCGCAGTCCCGCCATCGGGGGGTAAAGCCTGCCAGCCTCCAGATGCTCGGGGCTCAATGCCTCTGCCAGTTCCTCCGCGGCGAGCGTGAACAGGCGGTCATCGACGCGCTTCGCCCCGACGGCAATCGCTCCCAGGCCGACTCCGGGGAAGATCAGCACATTGTTGCCCTGGGCAATCTCGTAATTCTCACCTTGGTATTCGACCGGGTCGAAGGGGCTGCCGGTCGCGACCAGGGCACGGCCCTCGGTCCAGCAGATCAGGTTTTCGGGGCGGGCCTCGGTATTGGCGGTGGGGTTGGAGATCGGCAGGATGATTGGCCGCTCCACATGGCGGGCCATTTCCCGCACCACCTCCTCGGTGAAGATCCCGGGTTGCCCGGAAGTCCCCAGCAACACGGTCGGCTTGAGTGCGGCTACCGTATGCTGCAGGTCCACCGGCTGCGACGCATCCAGGCCGACGCTGCGCACATCGGCCTCCGTCCAGGAAAACTCGCGCTTGTATTCATCGCCGATATCGCGGCTGTCCATGATCAGGCCGCCGCTGTCGAGCACGGCGATCGACCGGCGCAGGGCATCGCCGCTCACCCCGTCCCGCTGGAGCCATTGCCGCAGCTGGCGGGCAATACCAATGCCCGCCGCGCCCGCACCCAGGATCACCACCCGTTGATCGCGCGCCCGGGTACCGGTCATGCGACAGGCGGCCATGACCCCGGCCAGGGTGACCGCGGCAGTGCCCTGGATGTCGTCATTGAAGGACAGGATTCGATCGGCGTAGCGATCGAGCAGCCGAAAGGCATTGGCCTTTCTGAAGTCTTCCCATTGCAGCAGCGCACCGGGGAAGCGCTTCTTCACCGCATCAATGAATTCCTCGACCAGTTCGTCATAGGCCTCGCCCCGCAGACGCCGTTCGCGCCAGCCGACATACATTTCGTCGTTGAGCAATTCTTCATTGTCGGTGCCCACATCCAGGCTGATGGGCAGGCACTGGCTCGGATGAATGCCGGCGGCCACCGTGTACAGGGCCAGTTTCCCGATCGGAATACCCATGCCCCCGGCACCGAGATCGCCCAGCCCCAGAATGCCCTCGTTGTCGGTGGCAACGATCAGGCGGACATCCTCGTAAGGGGCATTGCCCAGCACCTCGCGAACGCGGCCCCGATCCCGGGGGGTGATCCACAGGCCCCGGCTCCGCCTGAAGATCTGGCTGTAGTTGCGGCAGGCCTGGCCCACGGTGGGCGTGTAGACGATGGGCAGGAATTCATCGAGATGATCCTCGAGTAGCTGATAGAACAGCACCTCGTTCCGGTCCTGGAGTGCGGCGAGGCCGATGTAACGCTCGATCGCCTCTTCCTTGCGGATGATGGCCTGATAGGTGCGCTTCTTCTGAATCTCCCCCGACGAAGTCCGGTCCGGCAGCAGTCCCTCGAGGTCAAACTTCCGTCTTTCGTCCGGCGTGAATGCGGTACCCTTGTTGTACATGGGGTCGGCCAGCAGTGCCCGGCCACGGAGCGGGACCTCGAGACGGTCTCTCTGACCAGGCTGGCGGTGGAGGCGGAATTTTTCCATGGTTGGCGACTCCTGAAACGGGTACGGCAGGGACTAAGCGGGGGAAATGACCCCGAAACGTTCATTGTCGAATGCTGTCCGAGCATAGACAAGCCGCCGAATCATTGCGATACAGTGAGTGGAACACGGGGCGAGACCTGGATTCCGATTCTGAACGGGAGGCCACCATGAAGATTCCCACCAAACACTTGTTCACCGTAGTCTCGGCCCTGCTGATTTATGCCCTTGCGAGTACTGCCAGTGCACAGGACGATCTGGAGAACTTCTACGTCGGTGGCGGCCTGAGCAACAACATGGTCTCCGGCGAAAGTGATTCCGTCGGCTGGCAGCTCCAGGGCGGCTACGATTTCGGCACCATCCTCGGCGATGCCAATGTGCTTGCCGAAGTCGGCTACATGGACACCGGCAGCTTCAATGGTGGTGGTGCGAGTGGTCTCTGGGCCAACGGCGTGGCCTCCCTGCCCTTGACCGGACACTGGTCCCTGCTGGGACGTGTCGGTCTTGATTTTGGTGACGACGACGGTCTGATGGTGGGGATCGGCGGGTCCTACCGCGGCATGCCCGACCTCGAGACCCGGGTGGAGCTTGTCAGCCGGGATAATGTCGACTCGCTCCAGTTCAACCTGCTCTACCGCTTCTGAGTCAGGCCCGACCTGAATCGGTGCCGGCCTGGGCCAGGCCGTGCTTGCGCAGCCGGTTGCGGAGCTGGTCGTAACTGAGTCCCAGGCGGGCAGCCGCGGCACGGCGATTGTAGCGGCACTCGGACAGGGCTTGTTCCAGCCAGTCCCGCTCGATCGTCGCCAGTGCCCGGTCGAGATCTTCGGGCAGCCCGGCGGGATGATGCCCTGACGCCCGCGAGCCGTCTGCCTCCGCCTGCGACCCGATTTCACCGGCCGGTTCTTCCTCGCCCGGCTCCCAGGGCGAGCCAAAGGGATGCAGCACGATCTCGGCGACCGGTGTGTCCGCCTCGGGGTGACGGTAGACCGAGCGCTCGACCACGTTCTTCAGCTCCCGCACGTTGCCGGGCCAGTGATGGGCGAGCAGGCGGGCCTCGGCCTCGGGCGAGAAACCGGCAAAATACTCACGGCCCAGCTCCCGCGTTATCCCGATCGCGAAGTGATGGGCCAGTTCCAGAACATCCTCCGGTCGCTCGCGCAGGGGCGGCACGGGGATCACGTCGAAGGCCAGCCGGTCGAGGAGATCGGCCCGGAACTCTCCCCGGCGCGCCAGCTTCGGCAGGTCCGCATTGGTTGCCGCGATCACCCGCACGTCCGCGCTCAGGGTCCGGTCGCCGCCCACCCGCTCGAATTCCCCGTATTCGATCGCACGCAGGATCTTTTCCTGCATCCGCATCGAGACGGTGGCCAGCTCGTCCAGAAACAGGCTGCCGCCGTCGGCCCTTTCAAAGCGCCCGGCGTGGCGCCGGGTGGCACCGGTGAAGGCGCCGGCTTCGTGCCCGAACAGCTCGGTTTCCAGCAGGCTCTCGGTGAGGGTCGCGCAATTGAGCTTGATGAAGGGCGCTTCCCAGCGTGGCGAGAGGTAATGCAGGCGTTCCGCCACCAGTTCCTTGCCAGTGCCGCGTTCCCCGATCACCAGCACCGGGCGCGACAGACCCGCCGCCCGCGAGGCGTGTTCGAGGGTTTCGAGTAATGCCGGGGAGCTGCCGATCAGACCCCCGTGTGAGCCCGGATTATCTCTGTCCATGACGCCCATTATAGGCGTGAACCACCAACAATGCGCGGATTACACCAAACCCAATATTGGCCAGCCCGGAAAGAAAGACCTTGAAAACAGCCAGTTACGAATCTGGCACGGCTTCTGCAATAGAGAATGCAACAGAAAACTTCATCAGGAGGCCGAAGCAATGGGTATTTTTTCCAGATTCAGTGACATCATTAATGCCAATCTCCATTCCCTGCTGGACAAGGCCGAGGACCCGGAGAAGATGGTCCGCCTGATCATCCAGGAGATGGAGGACACCCTGGTCGAGGTCCGTTCCACCGCCGCCCGCACCATTGCTGATCGCAAGACGGTAGCGCGGGAAATGGACCGGGTCCGCGCCGAGATGAATGAATGGGCATCCAAGGCGGAGCTGGCCGTCAGCCGTGATCGCGAAGACCTGGCCAAGGCCGCCCTGGTCGAAAAGAACCGGGCCGGTGATCGGGTCGAGGCACTGGAGGGCGAGGACAGGGAACTGGCCGAGCAGCTCGAGAAGCTCAATGACGACATCCAGCGCCTGCAGGCCAAGCTGGAAGACGCGCGCAGCCGCCAGAAGAGCCTGGTGCAGCGCCAGAAGGTGGGCAATCAGCGCCTGCACGCGCGCAAGCAGATGCATGACCGGCGCATCGATGACGCCCTCGCCCGCTTCGAGGGTTACGAGCAGCGCCTGGATCGGGTCGAAGGCGAGACCGAGGCCCTGGACCTCGGACGCGAGCCGGGTCTCCGGGCCGAGTTCGACGCCCTGGAAAATGAAGACAAGGTCCGTGCCGAACTCGATCAGCTCAAGGCGCGCGTGAAGGGGCAGGGTGAGGGCGCAAAGAAGCGCGCCCGAAAATCCCAGGGCCGTGACCAGGCCCGCGACTGATCAGGCCCCAGGTCGTAATGGAAGCCGACAAGCCAAGGAGTCTTCGCAATGAGTGAAATGATGGGCGTCGTAGTCATCGTATTCGTGGCCCTGGTGATGCCCCTGTGGCTCTTGCTGCATTACCTCACCCAGTGGCGCCAGAACCGGGGCCTGAGCAACGAGGATGAAGGCATGCTCCGCGATCTCTGGGAAAGCGCCGAGCGCATGGAAGAGCGCATTGCCACCCTCGAGGAGATTCTCGATCGGGATACGCCGGAATGGCGGAGGAGGCAATGATGCGCGGGGAACGTGAAATCGGGCCCTGGGGCCTCAATCGGGACATGGAAGAGGCGGTACTGCTCGGCGTCTGTGCCGGCCTGGCGCGCCGCTTTGGTGTCGGACCCTGGGCGGTCCGCATACTGATGCTGGCCCTGCTGGTGTTGTTTACGGGACCGGTGCTCGCCGCCTATCTCACCGCCGCCCTGTTGCTGCCGCGCCGGCGGCTGATCGGAACCACGGCTGCAGATGAACGCGAGTTCTGGCGCCAGGCTTCGCGTGAAGCACGGTTTGAGCAGGAGGATTGGACATGAGCACGAACAAGGACCTTTACGACGACAACCCGCGCCGCCTGTACCGGGACCCGGCCAATGGCTGGCTGGGCGGTGTTTGCGCGGGGATCGCCGATTACCTCTCGGTCAGCCCCTTCGTGATCCGATTGCTGACCATCATTGCGTTGTTCTTCTTCAGTCTCTTCGTGGTGATTGCCTATCTGGTACTGGCCGTGGTGCTGCCGGTCCGACCACAGCGACTCTACCGGGACCAGGAGGACGAAAGATTCTGGCGCTCGGTGCGTACCTCGCCGCGCGAGACCTTCGAGGACGTCCGTTACCGATTCCGGGAACTCGACCGGCGTCTGCAGCGCATGGAGCGCTACGTGACCTCGGACCGCTTTCGCCTGGATCGGGAATTTCGCGACCTGGAACGTTGATCGGCCAGTACAGGGGTAGGGGCGCAAGGAAGTAGAGGGATTTTTTACCCATTTCGCGTCCGTGGCCAGCTCCGGCCATTGCCGACGCGGAACCCGCCCGTCGGGGGCTGTCGCCCCCCGGTCCGCCCACTCCGAGCGGCAAGAACTTTCCCGGCCCGTGGCGAGTCACAATCAACGGGTTTGGCCGCACTGCGGTCCCGCCTGTTAAACTGTCGCGCTTTCCCGGCGCGGGCCCGCCTGCTCGCGCAAGGGTGCTGTGTGCCCTGTCCCCGGATTTTCCGGTGTATCGGCAGGGACGGCAGTAATCACAGCCACTATTCAGGGGGTTGACCATGGCGAAGGTGACCAGTTTTGAAGACGGCCGCACGGCGGTGACCATGGCCGCGGAATCCGAGCATGAGCCGCGGCGCTTCAAGGTGTACACGGACAAGAACATCGACAAGATCGAAAAGCTCGATCTGCTCGATGACGAGACCGTGTTCAACATGAAGGTGGTATCCAGCGTGCTGCCCTTCCGGGTCAATGAGTACATGATCAATGATGTCATTGACTGGAACCGGGTCCCGGATGATCCGCTGTACCAGCTCACCTTCCCCCAGCGGGACATGCTGCCTCCGGAGCTCTTCGATGAAATGGCCGAGCTCCACCGCCGCGGTGCGGACAAGAAGGAAATCAAGGCCAAGGCCCGCGAGCTCCGCACGCGGCTCAATCCCCATCCGGCGGGACAGGTGGAAATGAACCTGCCCGAGGATGATGAGGGCGAAGTCATTGACGGGCTCCAGCACAAGTACCGTGAAACCGTGCTCTTCTTCCCGTCCGCGGGACAGACCTGCCATTCCTACTGCACCTTCTGCTTCCGCTGGGCCCAGTTCGTCGGTGACGATGAGTTCCGGATCGCCCAGGATGATGCGGCGAAGATGCAGAGCTATCTCGCCACCAACAAGCAGGTGAGTGACCTGCTGGTGACCGGTGGCGACCCCATGATCATGAAGACCCGCAAGCTGCGGGAGTATCTCGAGCCGCTCACCCGGCCCGGCTATGAACATATCCAGACGGTGCGTATCGGGACCAAGGCCCTGTCCTTCTGGCCCTACCGCTTCGTGACCGACAAGGATGCGGACGATGTCCTGGCACTGATGCGGGAACTGGTGGCGTCCGGCAAGCACGTGGCGGTCATGGCGCATTACAACCATCCCAACGAACTCGACACCGATATTGCCCGTGAGGCCATCCGCCGGGTCCGGGAAACCGGCGCCGAGATTCGGTCCCAGGGACCGTTGTTGCGCAACATCAATGATGATCCCGAGGCGTGGACCCGGATGTGGAATGAACAGGTCCGCCTGGGCATCATTCCCTACTACATGTTCGTCGAGCGCGATACCGGTGCCAAGAATTACTTTGAAGTACCGCTGGTACGCGCCTGGGAAATCTATCGCGAAGCCATCCAGAACGTATCCGGACTCGGCCGGACCGCCCGTGGGCCGTCCATGAGTGCCGGCCCCGGCAAGGTCGAAATCCAGGGTGTGACCGAGATCAAGGGTGAAAAGGTGATCGTGCTTCGCTTCATCCAGGGTCGTAACCCCGACTGGGTCCAGCGCCCCTTCTTTGCCAAGTACGATCCCGAGGCCACCTGGCTCGACCAGCTGGAACCGGCGTTCGGGGAAAAGGAGTTCTTCTTCGAGGCCGAGTACCGCCAGATGTGCGAAGACGCCCGCACCTGGATGCAGGGCAAGAAGCTGGTCTGAGCGGGCGTCTTTCCGCTCTCAACTGCAGGAGACCCTTTCCCGCCTGTCGGGTATCGACCCTGGAAAGGGTCTCCTGCAGCCTTCGTTCAATCATCACGACCTGACCCAAACCGGTGTAAGAGAGACAGTCCTGTCTCGACAGGGATCGTCCATGGAAAGTGTCCCCTGTAGCCTCGTTTCAGTCACGACCATCCGCCCGTCCCGCCTGCTCCAGGCATGAATGGACTGGTCCGAGGTTCCCTAGCTGACGACCTTGGGCAGACCGCAGAACCCCGCGAAGCCCTCGATGAAAGCGGCCACCCGCTCTTGGTCCTTGTCGTCCTTGAGCGCCCCTTGATCATCAAAAAGATTGCCGGCCTGCGCCATGTAGAGCGCTCCCCCGAACCACGGCCGGGTACCCAGCCCGCGAAGCGTCGGGAGCCAGGCATACTGAGCGGTCCGGGTGCCGCCACCGCCCGGTGTCGCCCCGGCAAGGGCAACCGGTTTGTCCCGGAAGACGTCCGCGATCCGTGCCGGTGGACGTGACATCCAGTCGATCGCATTCTTCATCGGCCCGGGAACGCCCTGGTTGTATTCCGGGCTGAAGAGAATCAGCCCATCCGCGTCCTCGGCGGCCGATTGCAGCCGCTGTACCGCTTCCGGAATACCCGATTCGACTTCCAGGTCCCCGTCATAGACCGGGATCCCTTCGATGCCGGCCTGCATGAACTGACAACCGGTAGGCACGGCATCGGCGACCGCCTGCATGAGTTTGCGATTGAAGGAATCCTTTCTGAGGCTCCCGCAAATCCCGAGTATTCGAATCATCAACTGCTCCTTGACTCAATCAACGTCTTCCCAGTCGTCACCATAATCAAAGGTGATTTCCTCGTCCGGCTTGATGGTCCTGATCGCGTAAAGATCAAATCCGTCGAACTCGGCGTTCGGCCGGGCACTGTGATTGGTAAAGCGCAATACATTCTTGCCGTTGCGTCCAACGGGATTCTCGTCGTTTTCATCGTAGATCCACAACACGTGCATCCCGTCACGCTTGGCCTCGGGTCCCTCGTAGGTGCCGATGTGGGTGCCCTTGGGAATGCGTTTCTTTGCAAACAGGCCCTTGCCGTGAATCTTCGAGGGCCCGGCATACACCCATGGGTTTTCCTTGTTGTAATCCCGTGCCACTTCTTCTCTCCGCTTGCTTTTCAGGGGCTTGTCCCGCAGGACAGCCCAACGTGATCAATTCCCGCGGCCCCGCCGCAGGAGCATGGATTTACCAGGGCAGGCGTTCGCCGTTGGCGTGCCAGAAGTGTCCCGTATTGGACAGATCCAGTGCATCCAGTCGTTCCAGGAGACCGGTTGCGGCCTCTTCGGGTTCCACATGACCGCGCATCCCGGTCATCTCGGTGCGAACAAAACCCGGATGGAGGAGTGCCACTGCAATTCCCCGGGGCTTGAGGTCATGAGCCAGTGAGACACCCGCGATATTCACCGCCGCCTTGGACATGCGATACCCGTAGCTCCCTCCCGAGGTATTATCCTCGATCGACCCCATGCGGCTGGTGACAATCCCGATCCGGCCACCCTGGCCCATCTTTTCCGATACCGCCTGACTGACCAGAACCGGGCCGAGACTGTTCACCTCGAACTGCTGTTTCATCTCAGCCACTGCCGCCGCGTCCATCTCGCCGAGAGACTGGTTGCTCAGTCGCCCGGCATTGTTGATCAGCATGTCGACCGGTGCCTCGCCGAGATCGCTGGCAAGGCGGCTGATGCTGTCGATATCCGTGACGTCCAGTCCGGGATGCACATGCGCATCGGTCGCCTCCAGTTCCTCGCTCGGTGTACGGCAGGCGGCAATGACTTCATCGCCGCGATCAACCAGCTGGCGGGTCAGCGCCAGCCCGATGCCCCGGTTCGCCCCGGTAATGACCACTCTCGCCATCTTCAACCTCCTGCGAATCCTTCATGGGAACTGCCCATCACCTGGGACTTGTTCATGAACCTGCATTCGATCAGGGATGCTATCACCCTTTCTTCCCCATTGAGCCACGGAGGCTGCGCTGATCCCCCTTGTGTCAGGAGTCAGGCATCGCTTACTGTATATCCGTACAGTTTCCTCGCGAACGGAGGCCTGCCATGGCGCGACATCGCGGTCGCGGCGCCTGTTCCAGTCCGGCGCCCCGCTACCTGGCACACTCCCACCACCCGCACCCGGACCCGGACACGCCTGAGGCCTGGTCACGCCCGCAAACCCGGGTCTCGACCCAGCGCATAGGGCAGGTCATCAGTTATAACCAGTCCCCCGACCTGCCCTTTGATCGCAGCATCAACCCATACCGGGGCTGTGAACACGGCTGCATCTATTGTTTTGCCCGACCTTCACACGCCTGGCTGGATCTTTCCCCGGGTCTCGACTTCGAGACGCGGATCATTGCGCGCCCCGATGCCCCACGCCGCCTGGCCGAAATACTGCGTTCGCCACGCTATGAGTGCAGACCGATCGTGATCGGTACCAACACCGACTGCTACCAGCCGATCGAGAAACGCCTGGGAATAACCCGGAATCTCCTCGAGGTGCTCGCCGAGCACCGCCACCCGGTCTCCCTGCTGACCAAGAGCAACCTGGTGCAGCGGGACATGGATCTGCTCGCCGAAATGGCGAAAGACGGCCTGGCAAGCGTGATGGTCAGCGTGACCACCCTGGATTCGGAGCTCAAACGCCGTCTGGAGCCGCGTACCCCCTCCGGGGCGCGTCGCCTCGACACCGTCCGCGCCCTGAGCGAGGCGGGCATACCCACAGGCGTCCTGCTGGCGCCGGTCATTCCCGCCCTGAATGACCATGAGATCGAAGCCATTGCCAGGGTCAGCGCAGAGGCCGGTGCCTCAAGCCTGTCCTGGGTCCTGTTGCGGCTGCCCCATGAAGTCGCGCCACTGTTTCGTGACTGGCTTGCCGAGCATTACCCCGACCGTGCCGGAAAGATCATGGGAATGATCCAGGCCAGCCGGGGTGGGCGAGATTATGATCACCGCTGGGGCAGGCGCCTGCGTGGAGAGGGGCCCTTTGCCGAGCTGTTGGCCCGCAGGATCCAACTCGCCTGTCGTCGCCATGGGCTGGATCACGACACGCGACCGCGACTCGAGACCGGGCTTTTCCGGGTGCCTGGGCGAAGTGGAGACCAGTTCACGCTGTTTCCCCAACCAGCAGGCTCAGACTCTTCACTGAACTCCTCCGGACCAAATCAGAAATAGATCCCCAGGCTGATGTTGAACCGGGTTTCCCGGTCAGGGCTGGGCAGGCCTTCGGCCAGCGCGGTGTCGCCGGCCACATTCAGGAAGGGACTGTTCCGCCCCTGGATGATGTCGATGAAGGTGAACGTCGGCCCGGCGGCGACCGAACAGCCCAGGGTCCGCAGTTCGGAATCCTCCCAGGCGGCGGGGCGCTTGTTGAGGCGGCTGTAGTCAAGGTAGCAGGTGATGCCGTCCACGGCCCCCGGGGCCCAAACGAGGTCGCGGGCGATGTTGATCACCTCCAGCTCGCCCTCGGCGGCCACCCGGTGGCGCGCGCCGAAGGCGCCGAGCTGGACGGTGTCGTCGGCGACGCCCTCGGGGTTTTCCGGGCTGAAGCGGTAGTCCGCCCACTGCAGCTCCAGTTTCCATTCACGCTCGGTGCCGAAACGGGTGCGGGTGTGCAGCCCCAGCGCCCGATGGTCGCCGTGGCGCTCGGTGGCCTCGTTGTACAGCCGCCCGCCCTGTAGCGACACGCCCAGCTCGGTGGGTACGGCGGTGTCCTGGAATACGTCGCGCAAGAGCCGGAAATTGAGCTGGTCGTTCTGGCGGTTGAACTGGTCGTTGTCCGGATCGGTGACCACCTGGAAGGGGTAGCGGTTCGGGCTGGAGGCGTTCACCGTGCCGGGGTTGGGGAAGTAGGCAGCCTGCAGGCTCCAGTCGCCGAAATCCTGCAGGTATTTCACGCCCGCCTGGTAATCGTCCTCCAGGCCCACGTAGTAGGGCATACCGAACCAGTAGCTGTGCGAGGCGAAGGGGCGCAGCCCGAACGGTACCTGCGAGATCCCCGCCTGCAGCCTGCCGGCCGTCGCGGTGTCATAGCCGATCCAGGCGTGGTGAACGATATCCATGAAGTCATAGGAGCGGTACTGCGCGCTTACCTCCCAGGGGCCGCGACTCCCGCGCGCCTCCACCCGGAACAGGTCGAGGAAGACGTCACCGCCGCGATCGGTCTGGCCGTCCTTGAAGTTGCTGCGCTCGAAATTGATCCAGGCGGCCCCGCCCAAAGCCAGGTCGCCGTGGATGTCCTCGAGATCGCCGATGCGCTTTTCCAGCCCTTCGTAGGCCCGCCGTGGGTCCGGTGGATCCTCGGGGAAGAACTGCACCAGTTCTACCGCCGCCTCTGCCGGCGTCTCGCCGTTGGGCCCTTGCCCGTCGTCGGCGTCGTTCGTTGCCAGGGCGGGGGCGTGGACGACGAGGGCGGCGGCAAAAAGTATCGGCAGCACGCGATCCGTCGCCCGGTCCATTACTGCACCCAGTCCTTGTAGTGCACGAGGAAGTCCTCGATGATCCCGTCCTTGGTGTACTCGTCGAGCTTGAATGCGCGGCCCCGGCCCCCGGGGCGCTGGATCACCGCCCGGGCTACGTCCACCTCGGTCTCCGAGCGTTGTACCGGCCAGGCGAAGGACAGCCGGTGGTAGACGTCGCCGCGGACCACGTAGGAAAATTCCTCGAGATCGTTGTGATAGACCTCGAGCCGGGCCTTGTAGCGGCCCGGCACGATTTCCGCGCGCCGCCCGTATTTTTCGAGCTCCTTGCGGATTTCCTCGAACGCCGGCAGGACGGTGTTCTGGATGAAATGCTCGATCTCCCTGCGGCGCGACTCGATCTTTTCGCGGCGCACCTCCTGCTCCGACCGCGTCGGAGCGACGTTCTCCATGATGTCCCTGAGTCTATCGCGCCAGTCGCTCATGTCTCCTCCCTCTCCTGCCGGGTCGCGACGCCCAACGGCGCCGTATACTTCATGCGGCGGTCCCGGGACAGGCCCCGCACCAGGCTCCATGAGACGAACAGCATGATCACCGAGAACGGCAGCGCCGTGGTGATCGCCGCCGTCTGCAGCGCCTCGAGATCCCCGGCCCACAGCAGCACCGCGGCGATGCTGCCCATCAGGGTCGCCCAGAACACCCGCTGCCAGACCGGCGGGTTCAAATGCCCACCGGAGGCGAGAATGTCCACCACCAGCGAACCGGAGTCCGCCGAGGTCACGAAATAGGTGGCGATCACCACCACGGCAATCCCCGACATCAACGTGGTCAGCGGGAACTGTCCCAGCAGCTCGAAAAGCGCCGTGGCCGTCTCGGCATCCACCAGATCGGCGACCCCTTCGAGTTCCATGTGCAGGGCGGTGTTCCCGAACACCGTCAGCCAGCCGAAGGTCAGCAGCGTGGGTACGAGTAGCACTCCGGAGACGAACTCGCGCAGCGTGCGCCCGCGCGAGATGCGCGCGATGAACATGCCCACGAACGGCGACCACGAGATCCACCAGCCCCAGTAGAACATCGTCCAGTTGCCCTGCCACTCCTGGCCGACGTAGGCGTCGGTGCGGAAGCTCATGGCAACGATGCTGCTCAGGTAATCACCGATGGTCTGCACGTAGGACATCAGCAGGAAAACGGTGGGACCGAGCAGGAAGACGAACAGCATCAGGATCAGCCCGAGGATCAGATTCATCTCGGACAGGCGCTTGATCCCCCGGTCTAGGCCCAGCGTCACCGAGACGATAGCCGCGCCGGTGATGATCGCAATCAGCACCACCTGTGTCCCTGCCGAGGATTCTGCCACCCAGCCCATGTGGACCAGTCCGGCGTTGATCTGGATCGCGCCGATGCCCAGCGAGGTGGCCAGCCCGAAAAGCGTCCCGAAGATCGCCAGGATCTCCACAACGTCGCCGATGGGTCCGTGGATGCGCCGGCCCAGCAGCGGGTAGAGCGTGGAGCGGATGGTGAGTGGCAGGTCGTGGCGGAAGGAGAAATAGGCCAGCGAGCCGGCGATGATGATATAGATTGCCCAGGCGTGCAGGCCCCAGTGGAAGAAGGTGGTCCGCATGGATTCCACCGCTGCCTGCTGGCTCCCGGCCTCGGCTTCGCCCGGGGGGTTGCCGAAATGCGCCAGCGGTTCGGCGACGCTGAAAAACAGCAGCCCGATGCCCATCCCGGCGCTGAACAGCATCGCGAACCAGGAAAAACGGCTGTAATCCGGTTCCTCGTCCGGCTTGCCCAGCCGGATCTCGCCGAAGCGGCTGAACATCAGCCAGACCACGAAACCGAGGAACACCGACACGCAGATGACGTAGAACCAGCCTAGGTATTCGACGATGAAGGCCTGGATCGCGGCGAAGACCGTCGCGGCGTGCGCGGTGAACAGCACCCCGTAGAGCAGAAAAAGCAGGATGACGCCGGCGGAAACGAAAAAGATGACCGGGTTGAGCTTCATCGGCAAACTCCCTGCGCGTGTCGCTGCCTGTTGCTCCCGCGCCCGTGCGCTTCTTTCGAGCAGGGCCTGTCACGGCAAGACATTGATTTCAGAAACATAACACAGCCCACTAACGTCTTCCCCCGGGCCACTTCACGAGACAGACCAATGAGCGGTGATTGTGGGCGCTTTCACACTGCGCGAACAAGCGACGGCCCCACCGGTCAGGTCTCTTCCGTACCCATTCTCTCCGTCTCTCCCACGCCCTTCGGATCGCCATAATTCATGCTGTCGGATTGCCTGATCCTGCCGCACCCGAGCTTGTCCGGTCCGACTGTCAACCTTGACAGACCTGATTCGATCCACTAATTTCGCGAATCGTCCACGACAGGGCCGCGGAAGCGGACCTCCCTGGGTGGGCAGATTGGATAGTTGGGGATATCCGGTTCTGGGGCGTGTCGCCTTCGCGTGCTTCTCAAGGTTTTGGGGCAAAGAAGGGCGCGATGGGCAGCGAGCAATCGTGCAGTGATTGGGGGGAATCTCGAATGAAGGGGGGAGGAAGATTTGTCCTGGCGCTTTCCACGGCGCTGGTTCTGGCCGCGTGCGGTACACCTGAAGTTCTCATCGGCATCCACAGTAGTGACGACATCAACCCCGACGATCACGGGGAAGCGCTGCCCGTGGTGCTCCAGGTCTACCAGCTGCGCGAGTCGGATCCCTTCCACCGGGCGGATTTCGGCGAGCTGTGGCGCAACGGCAGCGAGACGCTCGCCGACAGCCTGCTTACCAAGCGTGAATTCGTCGTCGATCCCGCGAGCGAGGATCGGGTTGCCGTCCGCCGGGACAGCGACGCTACTCACCTCGGGGTGGTCGCCGTCTTCCGCGATGCCGAAGACGCGCAATGGCGCTCGATCGAG
>SLND01000152.1 GCA_007133205.1 Natronospiraceae bacterium
GGGGCGGCGGCGACGACCCTCCCACCGCGCTGCCCGCTCCCGTAGCGCGGCTCCTGGAACGGTCCCCGGGACGACCCGCCGGCGGATGACCCGACCGGGGCGGTCTGGTATACAGTGGACCCGCACGGGAAGCACCCGGCGGCGACGCCCCTCGGCCCGCCATGCTGGCATCATTCCTGCTTAGCTTCAGATAACGACGAGGTAACCATGGCCCGCACCGTGCACTGCGTGAAACTCGGACAAGATCTGCCGGGGCTCGATCGCCCCCCCTATCCCGGAAACCTGGGGCAGCGGATCTACGCCCACGTCTCCCAACAGGCATGGCAGATGTGGATCCAGCAGCAGACGATGTTGATCAACGAGTACCGCCTCACGCCGGTGGACCCAAAGGCCCGGGAGTTCTTGGAGCGCGAGATGGAGGCCTTCTTCTTCGGCCGCGGCTCCGCAGCCCCTCCGGACTACCAACCGCCGTCTGATTGACGCCTCAAAGGACTACCCCACCACCCCGACGAAATAGTGACGCGTCAATTTATTGACGTCAATTAGTTGACGGCCCCGGGTGTTTGGGATGCTTGACCCCCGGGCCCGGATCGGCTTGAATGTGCACCCCCGGCCAGGTAGCTCAGTCGGTAGAGCAGGGGACTGAAAATCCCCGTGTCGGCGGTTCGATTCCGTCCCTGGCCACCACTTCCCCTTACCGAAGCCGCATATCCCCCTCTTTTCGGGCGATCCACGCGTCGTGCCGCCGCCGCTTTTCCGGGTCCGCGAGGACGTTGTAGGCCCGATTGATCAGCGACATGATCCGAACGGCCTTCGGGCTGTTCCGATTGCGGTCGGGATGGTACTTCTGCGAGAGGACGCGGTAGGCGGCACGGATCACCTCCGGCGGCGCCGTTCGGTCGACCTTCAGGTTGTCGTAGTGGGTCCGAACCTTTCGAATGACTCGGATGGTCGGTGAATACCGCATACGTCACCCCGGATGTCTGGACTATTCAACGCCACCCGCCCCACGGGCCGGCGGGACGGGCCGCATTCGGTGACGTGCAGGTTCAATGCCACTGGAATAGTTGTCGGGTTTTCAATGGGATGGCGCATCCATACCGGATGCCGCCCCCGGCCGGGACGGCGCCGGTGTAAGGTTCCTCGACGCCGATCATGGCGCGCCCATCGGCGAGGTGGCTACAATCGGGGCCTTCGGCCGGTCAAGGGGACGCACAACGTGGAAATCGAACTTTACGGTGTATTGAAGGAAGCGGCGGGCACCGAGTTGCTGGATGTCCCCGTTCCGGAAAGCGGCACGGTGGCTGGGGCCTTGGAGGACTTGGCGGCGCGCCATCCGGCGCTGGCCGGCCGCCTGGAACGGGTGGCGGTGGCGGTGGGCGATCAACTCGTCCACCGTGACACGCCGGTGGACGAGAAGACCCGCCTAGTACTGCTGCCGCCGGTGAGCGGCGGCTGACGGTACCCACGCTACTCCGCGGTGAGCGTACGCACCCCTTGCTCCGACCCCACCAGCAGCAGATCGGCCGGCCGCAGAGCGAAGATGCCGTTGGTCACGACGCCCGGGATGTTGTTCAGGGTCTGCTCCAACTTCCGCGGCTCGGTAATGGAAAGTTCATGGACATCCAGGATGATGTTGCCGTTGTCGGTGGTGAAGCCTTCACGCAGTTCGGGCCGGCCGCCCAGGCGGACGATCTCCCGGGCCACCGTACTACGGGCCATGGGAATGACTTCCACCGGCAGCGGGAACTTGCCCAGCACATCCACCAGCTTGCTCTCATCGACGATGCAGACGAACCGCTCCGCCGCCGAGGCGACGATCTTCTCCCGGGTCAGCGCGCCGCCGCCGCCCTTGATCAGTTGCAGGAAGCGGTTGGTTTCGTCGGCGCCGTCGACGTAAAGGGAGAGGGGGCCGGCGGTGTTGAGGTCCACCACATCGATGCCGTGGGCGCGCATCCGCTCGGTGCTGGCCTCGGAGCTGGAGACGGCGCCGCGGATGCGGTCGCGCATGTCGGCCAGGGCGTCGATGAAGAAGTTCACCGTGGAACCGGTCCCGACACCAACGATGGTGCCCTCTTCCACGTACTCCAGTGCGGCTTCCGCCGCCATGCGCTTTTGCGAGTCACCGGCCATGGGGGTTCTCCTCCTTCTTCGTCATCGGGTGCCCGGTCGGGTTATTCTGTAGGACTATGGCAAGCCATGATACCGAATTGAAGCCCCCGCCCGGCACCGCCGCCACCCCCACCGGGGCGCAGTGGTCGTATCTGGAGCGCATTCTCACCGCCTGCGTCTACGACGTGGCGCAGCAGACACCGCTGGAGGCGGCGCCGATCCTGTCGGCCCGGCTCGGCAATACGCTGCTGCTGAAGCGGGAGGATCTGCAACCAGTCTTCTCGTTCAAGCTGCGCGGGGCGTACAACTGCATCTCCCGGCTCCCCGAGGCCGCGCGGCGGCGGGGCGTGATCTGCGCCTCGGCGGGGAACCACGCTCAGGGGGTGGCGCTGGCCGCCCGGCTGCTGGGCATCGAGGCCACCATCGTCATGCCGCGCACCACACCACAGATCAAGGTGGACGCGGTGGAGCGGTTCGGCGGCAAGGTGGTCCTTCACGGCGACGGTTACGACCCCGCCGCCCAAAAGGCCCAGGAGCTGGTGGAACGCCACGGCCTCACCTACATCCCGCCCTACGACCACCCCGATGTTATCGCCGGCCAGGGAACGGTGGGGATGGAGATCCTGCATCAGCACCCACGGGCCATTGACGCCGTCTTCATCCCGGTGGGGGGCGGCGGGCTGGCGGCCGGCATCGCCGTCTATATCAAACAGCTGCGTCCGGACATCCGCATCATTGCGGTGGAGCCGGAGGATACGCCGACCCTGGCCGAGAGTCTGGAGCGGGGGGAGCGGATCGTCCTCGATCAGGTGGGGCTCTTCGCCGACGGCGTAGCGGTGAAGCAGATCGGCGAATATACGTACCCGATCCTCCGCGATCTCACCGACGAGGTGGTGCTGGTGAGCACCGACGAGATCTGCGCCGCCATCAAGGACATCTTCGAGGAGACCCGCTCCATCCTGGAGCCGGCCGGCGCGCTGGGCGTGGCCGGGGCGAAGAAGTACGTGGAAGACCGCGGCGTCCGCGGCGAGACCCTGGTGGCCATCAACAGCGGCGCCAACATGAACTTCTCCCGCCTGGCCCACGTGGCCGAACGGGCGGAGCTGGGAGAACACCGGGAGGCGGTGCTGGCGGTGACCATTCCGGAGCGCCCCGGCGCCTTCCGCCGCTTCTGCGAAACCATCGGCACCCGGCCCATCACCGAGTTCAACTACCGCATGGCCGACCCGGATGTGGCCCACGTCTACACCGGGATCGCGCTGCGGGACGGCGACCGGGAACGCCTCGACCTGGTGGCGTCCCTCCAGGAGCAGGACTACCCGGTCCTCGACCTGACCCGGGACGAGATGGCCAAGGTCCATGTGCGGCACATGGTGGGTGGGCGCGGCCACGGCGTGGAGCACGAGGTGTTGTACCGCTTCGAGTTCCCGGAGCGGCTGCGCGCGCTGATGCAGTTCCTCTCCAGCATCGGTGATCGCTGGAACATCAGCCTCTTCCACTACCGCAACAACGGGGACGCCTATGGGCGGGTGCTATGCGGGATTCAGGTTCCGCCGGCGGAGCGCGCCGAGTTCGTGGCTTTTTTGGAGCGTTTGGGCTATCAGTATGCGGAGGAGACCGCCAACCCCGCATACCGTCTCTTTCTCAGTTGACGGCCACGCCGCAAGCGGCGCGGCCGTCACCGCGAGGCCCGAAGGGCCGTGGCGGTCTCCTTCAGAGGACTGGATTGCCGCGGGCCTTCGGCCCTCGCAATGACGGATTCAGGATCAATGAGCACTGGAGGCACCGGACCATGGCCGCAATCCGCGAAGCGATCATCGACGCCGCCGTCGAGTTGGCCGAAGAGCAGGGCTGGGAGGCCGTCCGCCTCTACGAGGTGGCCCAGCGCCTCGGCGTCTCGCTGCTCACCCTTTCGCGCTACTTCCGGGAAAAGGACGAGATCA
>SLND01000099.1 GCA_007133205.1 Natronospiraceae bacterium
CCATGATGGGACATGTGATGCGGCTGGGTGTGGGACTCGAATGCATGGACACCGGTGCCGCGTGCCGGACCTTCAATATTCTGGTGGGTGAGGAACGCCGGGTTGCCGCCGGCCTGTTCATGATCGAGGCGGAGACGAACTGAGGGCCCTGCTACTCCCCGCTACTCGAAGAGCGCGTCTTCCGAGAGACCTTCCTTTTCCAGGATGCGGCGCAGGCGCTTCAGCGCATCCATCTGAATCTGCCGAACCCGTTCACGGGTCACCCCGATACTGTCGCCCACCTCTTCCAGCGTGGCCTTGTCATGCCCGTTGAGTCCAAAACGGCGCTGAACGACTTCGCGCTGCTTTTCGGACAGGCGGGACAGCCAGTCACTGATCACGGCATGGAGATCCTCGCTCTGGAGCTGGCGCGAGGGGTCGGAATCCCCTTCGTCCGGAATCGCATCGAGAAGCAGGCGATCCCCGTCGCGGCCGATCGGGGTATCCACGGACGCAATCCGCTCATTGAGGCCAAGCATGCGTTCCACATCCCGCAGCGGGCGATCCAGAACCTGCGCAATCTCCTCCGCCGTGGGTTCCCGGTCCAGGTCCTGTGCCAGCTTGCGCGCCGCGCGCATGTAGAGATTGATTTCCTTGATCACGTGGATGGGGAGCCGGATGGTGCGGGTCTGGTTCATGATCGCCCGCTCGACGGTCTGGCGGATCCACCAGGTGGCGTAGGTGGAAAAGCGAAAACCGCGCTCCGGGTCGAACTTCTCGACCGCGTGGATGAGCCCGAGATTGCCTTCCTCGATCAGATCCAGCAACGGCAGTCCGCGGTTGATGTATCGACGGGCAATCTTGACCACCAGTCGCAGATTGCTCTCGATCATGCGCTTGCGCGCGGCCTCGTCACCGGCCAGTGCCTTGCGCGCGAAATAGACCTCTTCCTCAGGGGTCAACAGGGGGGAAAAACCGATCTCGCTCAGGTACATGCGGGTCGCATCCACCTGTTCCTCGGTAAACCTGCTGGCCGTCCTATCGACCTCCTGGACCGCCTCGGCTACTTCGGGAGCCGCCCCCGCAGATTCATCCCGGCCGTCACCCTCGAGGGGCTTCCCGCCGGACTGAGGACTCTGCTTGTCTTCCCCCATGGCAACCTCTCGCAGTTGGCCCAATCCCGCGTTATGTCAGACCCGGAATCCGTAATCCGCGCCGTTTCCCGCCGTGGGCAATTGCACTTCAGTCCGGGGCGGGCAAATAGTCCAATGGATTGACCGCGTCACCTTCCATCCGGATCTCGAAATGCAACATGGGCCGGTCACCCCGCCCCCTGCCCACCGATGCGATCCGGTCCCCGCCGGAAACACTGTCTCCCTCTTCCACCCGAATCTCACTGTTGTGGCCATAGGCGCTGAGGTAGACATTGTCATGTTTGATGATAATAAGCTTTCCGTATCCTATGAGTCCACTACCGGTGTACACCACTTCCCCGTCGGCTGCGGCCCTCACCGGATCCCCGTCGCTGCCGTCAATCTGCACACCCTTGTCCAGCTCGCTTTCCCCGAATCGTGCCAACAACTCACCTTCGAGCGGCCACTGCCACTCCAGGTCTTCCTGCCGCTGCGGGACCTGAGGCGCTTCACCTGCCGCCGGCTCCGCGACTTCCGCTTCCGGCTCCGGCTCACCGGCATCCCTCGGCGATACCCGATCAGGCTCGCTTGCTTGATCAGGTCGCAGAGCGAGCTCCTGTCCGGGATAGATCAGGTAGGAACCCCCGATATCATTCCACTCCGCCAGTTCGCGGTAATCAAGGCCATATTCAAAGGCAATCGAATACAGGGTATCGCCTTTCTCCACGGTATGCGTCGGCGGCGCCCAGTGCAACGCTCCGGCACAGCCTGCAAGTCCCAGGGCAAGCACAAGGACCGGACTGGCCACCCGGAAGCATTTCATGTGTTTCGCCATACGATGTAGGCCACGATGCACACTATTACCACCATCCAGCCGATGAGGTCTATGTGCCGCTTGAACCGGGCCTCCATGGGCGGGCCTCCCCAGGCCACCAGGGCAGCGACCAGATAGAAGCGCGCTCCCCGTCCGAGCAATGATCCCAGAATGAACAGGGGAAGGAACAGGGACATCGCCCCCGCCGCCACGGTGAATACCTTGTAGGGAATAGGCGAGAATCCGGCCAGCAACACGGCCCAGAAACCCCATTTTGTAAACCACTCCCTGGCGCGCTCGTAACCATCGGTATAACCCGCCTGCTCAATGAGCGGCTCGGCCAGGCCCATGGCGAAATGACCGATGAACCAGCCCAGCACGCCGCCGGCAACCGAGGCCAGAGTCGTGATGGTAGCCAGCCGCAGCCAGGCATGAGGACGGGCCAGGGTCATCGGCGCGAGCATCACGTCCGGGGGGATCGGGAAGAAGGAGGATTCGGCGAAGCTGAGCCCCCCGAGATACCATGGCGCCCTTGGATGGGCGGACCAGTGCATCACCCGTTCATACAGTGCGGAAAAGATGAGCATCATTCCCGTCCGGGCCGCAGGGGTACGAAACTGACCAGCCCCAGTTCCTCCCTTGGAAATTCATCGCCTTCGCGGCGGATCAGCAACAGGCGCTGTGCCCCCGCTCCGCCCACGGGGACCACCAGCCGTCCGCCGTCGGCGAGCTGCTGCAGCAGGGCATCCGGCAACTGTTCCGGGGCCGCGGTAACCAGAATCCCGTCATAGGGCGCATGCTCCTCCCAGCCGGCATAGCCGTCTCCATGGCGGAAACGCACATTGCGAACCCGCAGGCGACGCAGGATGCGCCGGGCACGCTCGGAGAGCTCTCCAATGCGTTCCACGGTATAAACGCGATCCACCAGACGGGCAAGGATCGCGGTCTGATAGCCGCAACCGGTTCCGACCTCCAGAACCCGGGCGGGTGGTCCCTCCTGGATCAGTGCCTCGGTCATGCGCGCGACCACCCATGGCTGGGAAATGGTCTGACCGTGACCGATCGGGAGCGCGGTGTCCTCATAGGCGCGACTGGCCAGTGCCTCATCCATGAACAGGTGGCGCGGGGTCTCCCGGATCGCGTCGAGCACATCAGGATGACGAATCCCGTTGTCCTTCAGGCGTCTGACCAGTCGCTCCCGGGTCCGCCCCGAAGTCATGCCGATACCGTCAATTGATGGACTCATTTCCCTTGTTCTCCACGATCCAGCCAACCGGCGATCTGCTCAAGGGCATCATACCGGGTGAGGTCGACCTGCAACGGCGTTATCGACACGGCACCGCTGCGCAGGGCATGAAAATCGGTCCCCGGACCGGCATCCTCTTCCACCCCCGCCGGCCCGATCCAGTAGATCGGGCGGCCACGGGGATCCTCGTCACGGATTACCGCCTCGGCGCGCTTGCGATGCCCGAGCCGGGTGGCCTGGTAAGCGCCGAGCTCGTCCCAGGGGAGATCCGGCACGTTCACGTTGAGGATGGTGTCAGCGGGGAGCGGATCCCTGTGGATGCGCTTGAGCAAGGCGAGGATCACCTTCGCCGCGGTGGCGTAGTGGTTTTCTCCGCGTCCGTCCAGGGAGACCGCAATCGCCGGCAGACCCAGGAAACGCCCTTCCATGGCCGCGGCGACGGTGCCGGAGTACAACACGTCATCGCCCATGTTGGCACCCTCGTTGATGCCGGAAATGACCATGTCCGGCACCTCCGGCAGCAGGCCGGTGATGGCCATGTGGACACTGTCGGTGGGTGTACCCTCGACGCAGTAGACCCGGGATTCCGGTCGATGGACCCTGAGGGGACGATCGAGGGTCAGGGAATTGCTGGCCCCACTGCGATTGCGATCGGGCGCCACCACGGTCACTTCGGCCACCTCGGACAGGGTCTCTGACAGGACCCGCAGTCCGGGGGCAAGGTAGCCGTCGTCATTACTGAGCAGAATCTTCAAGCAACTCTCTCCCTGCCTGTCGAACCGTTTCTCCCTCGCCAGGAGCTGGAATCAGGAAACTCATGAGCAATCGACGCATTCTCGCATCCGTGGCCGCTGGAGGTAGCCGGCCCGCGAGGCGCGTAGTGTAGCCGCTGTGCTGCAGGGGCGAGAAGCGCCCTGGCGATCTCGTCTTCGCGTCCCGACCCGCGGGCGGTTACAGTAGGGGCAGGCAATCGGGGAATCGCGGCCATGGGCAACAAAGACCGTATCTCACCGGAAGATGCCGCCCTGTTTCGCAAGAGCATTGGCGAAGTCGATCCCGTGGAGCACGACCGGGCGGAACTGGACGCCCCGCGACCGACTGCCCGGGCACGCTTTCGCCGGGCGGATGACCGGGCCGCGCTCCGGGAAAGTCTGGAAGCGGGCGACCCGGCCGACTCCGAAACCGGCGAGGAACTCCTGTTCCAGCGCGAGCGGGTGCCGCGCAAGACCATGCGGCGACTCCGTCGCGGGCGGATACCCGTCCGTGACCAACTGGATCTGCATGGCATGACGCGCAAGGCTGCCCTCGATCTGACCCGGGCCTTCATCCAGGAGGCGGTAGCGAACCGCCACGAGTGCGTATGCATTGTGCATGGCAAGGGCCACGGTTCCGGCAGTTCGGGGCCAGTGCTCAAGCACATGCTGAATCAGTCACTGCGCAACCACGATCGGGTACTGGCCTTCAGCTCCGCGCTGCCCCCGGATGGGGGAACCGGCGCGGTGTATGTCTTGCTCGACATCGAGCGCTGACACCCTGGCGAAACAAGCACCACCACTTCACACAGAAGGAAACACAGTCATGACCATATCCATCGATGCATCCATCATCGTACCCATAATCTCGATCGTGGCCGGCGTGATGATCTTCGTGCAACCGAAACTGCTCAACTACATCGTGGCCGGTTATCTGATTATTGTCGGCGTGCTCGGCCTGCTGGGTTATTGACCCCTGATGGGTTCAGCGAGGCTCGCTTACTTTTTCGAGGCGAGCCGCTCCACCAGGGCATGCATGGCTTTCTGGGTTTCTTCGCTGAACCAGACTTCGAGCATGGTGGCACGGGTACGATCATCCATGCCCTGAAACAGCTGCGTGAGGCCTTCCCGCACCGTGTGGCGCGTACGCGCCACGGCGGTTGCGGGCAATGCAGCCACTCCGGCAGCCCATTCCACCGCCTGGCGCCGGGTTGCTGACGGATCATCGGCCAGGGCATCAACCAGGCAGAGGCGCTGCGCCTCTTCCGGTGACAGCATTTCACCCGAAACCAGCAAGCGGTTGGCATTGCCCCAACCCACCAGGCGGGCCATGGCATGGCAGATCAGCTCCGGCACCGGAAGTCCGACCTGGCTTTCATTCAGGCCGATCCGGTAGTCCCCCCGGCTCATGACCCGGTAATCGCAGAAGATTGCCAGTACGGCACCGCCGGCGGGACTGTGTCCGGTGAGACTCGCCACCACCGGGACCGGACAGGTCGCAATACGCTCCAGCAGTGAAAAGAAACTGCCCCAGAATTCATCCATTTCCTCCCGCGACAGCCGCAGCAGCACGGGCACATCCAGTCCCGCCGAGAACATGCCCTCACTGCCGGTAATCACCACCGCGCGACTGCCCCCGGCCACTGCCTCCGAAAGACGGGTATCCAGCGCTTCCACCAATTGCGGATTCAACGCATTGACCGGCGGGCGATCCAACTCCAGTTCGGTGACATCTCCCTGCTCATGCACTTCAATCATGGTGCTGACTCCTCGCTTCACGATCCGTAATCAGTTCCCGCACGACAGTGGTGGCGAAACCACCCGGCGGCAATCGAAAATCGAGCTGAAGGTCCTGGCCGCGCCAGGTCCACTCCAGCTCTGAAACAGGCATCCGCAGGGCCCGGCGATCCTGTTCCATGTTGTGCCCCGTCAGTCGATCCGCTACCGGCGCATGCTCTTTGACCACCTGCTGTTCAATGCGCGCCGCCTGGCCCCGTGCCGGGGTATCATCCGCGCCCCATAGCGGTCCTGTGGGGTGAATGTCTCCGCGCCGACAGCGATCTGCCAGCCCCGGATCTCCCGGCGTGGAGAGAAAGCGGCTACGGGAACCCGCCAGCATCATGACGTCTCCATCGATTGGCCGGTCCCAGTCTTCGCGTTCTACCCGCTGTGCAAGCACCTGATTGAAGATCCAGGCCCGGCCCGCTGACAGCAGCAACCCGCGCAGGTTGCCACGTCGAGGCAGGGGACGATGCAGGAGACGGTGTACATTGTCACCATCGCGACCGAAACGCTGGGGGCCGAAGTAATTCGGCACCCCGCGTGTTGCCACGGCCGCCAGGCGCTGCTCCAGCAACTGAACTTCCCCGTCACAATCACGCAGAACGATCCGGAAACGATTTCCTGCCAGCGCGCCGCGCCGCAGCTTTCTGCGATGACGCTCGCAACACAGGATTCTGCCCCCTTCCAGCGACCAGCCCTCCGGTTCACTGTCCGTGACCGGCACCGTAAACCACTGCCGCGTGACCGCATCGCGGTCCTTCATGCCGGCATATCCGATATCCCGTTCGCGCACACCGGCAAGACGCGCCAGTTGCCGCGCCATGTCATTGGTCGTTCGCTCACGCTTCTCCACCCGCATCAGCCAGTGCGGGCCTTCCCCGTCCGCATCGAAACCGGCAATTTCCTCGACCCGAAAATCGGAAGGCGACATCCTCAAAGACCCATGTCCCACCGGGCCTCCATGCGCGACCGGAAGATCAGCGTCCCGAAACAGGTAATCCGTCGTATTCGCTACCCCGCGCGGCCGAGCTTCAATCATCATCCAGTGCCCCTGCATCAGTCGAAGCACTCGCCGCGTCATCGGCGACCAGCAGGGCGACGGCGTGCGCCGCCAGACCCTCTTCCCGACCCACTGCTCCGAGGCGTTCCGTCGTGGTCGCCTTGACGTTGACCCGATCCGCGGGCAGATCCAGATCGGTGGCCAACACCGTCCGCATGTCGGCCACGTGCCCCACCATGCGCGGGGCTTGAGCCACAATGGTGACATCCACGTTGGAGGGTTTCAGACCCTTGCGCGCAAGTCGCTGCAGCACCACAGCCAGCAGCTGCCTGCTGTCCGCTCCGGCCCAGCGGGGATCATCATCGGGGAAGATGCGACCGATATCCGGCAAACCCGCCGCCCCAAGCATGGCATCGCACAGGGCATGCAGGCCCACATCCCCATCGGAATGGGCACGAACACCACGGTGGTGGGGAATCCTTACGCCACAGACCATGACATGATCGCCGGCGGCAAATGCATGGACATCGTAGCCGTGCCCTACCCTGAACTGGTGCATGCCCTTCTCCAGCGGAGTGAGTGATCAGCAAAGAGTGCGGATTATCCCATGAGCCCGGGTTCAGGCATAATGCAGCCATGATTCCCAGAGCCCGTTTCGCCCACGTCAATCTGGTGGCACGTGACTGGCGTCTTCTTGCCGAATTCTACGAACAGGTATTTGGCTGCAACCGCCTGCCTCCCGAAAGGGATTATTCGGGCCCGGATCTCGAAGCGGGCACCGGGATTGAAGACGCACGCCTGCGTGGTATTCACCTCCAGCTCCCGGGCTATGAGGAAGGTGCAGGTCCCACCCTGGAAATCTTCGAATACCAACCGGAAGGTGAAGCCGGGCCAGGTAGCGTCAACGGGATTGGCTACGGTCACATCTGCTTCCAGGTCGCGGACGTGGAGGAGGCCCGGGAGACGGTACTACAGGCCGGCGGCTCTGCGGTGGGGGATGTGGTGACCCTTTCGCCGGCAAGACAGGCTTCGGTCACCTGGTGTTATGTCCGCGACCCGGAGGGCAACATCATCGAACTCCAGCGCTGGCGGCCCTTTGGTTTCGTGCCCGCCGGCTAGAGAAGTGCGGGACATGCCGATCGCGCCACGTTGTTTCAATCCAGCAGTCGGCGCAACATCTCCAGGTCACCCGGCCGGGTGATCTTCAGATTCTCCGGCGCCCCCTCCACCAGTAATACCGAATGCCCCGCCCGACTCATGGCGGCTGACTCATCGGTGGGTTGTTCTCCCGCGGCCAGGGCATCGTCCAGTGCGGAGGTGAGTTGGCCGAGGCGAAACATCTGCGGTGTCTGGGCCAGCCACATGCCCTCCCGGGGACAGTTTTCCAGCAACAGCCCCTCTCCATCCGCCCGCTTGAGACTGTCCGGCACCGGCAGCGCAAGCATGCCCCCATCGGCTCCGGCGAGGACCTGTTCGATCAAGCGATTCAGGGCATTGCGGGGAAGCCCCGGACGCGCGGCATCGTGCACCAGGACCCAGTCCTGATCCGCCGCGCCGGCCTCTCGCAGGGCGGCCAGACCGGCAGCGACGGAATCACCACGGGTCACCCCACCTGCGCAGCTGAGAATACGGTCGCCGGCCGAGTCAGCGAGTTCCGGCGGCAGTGTCCTGCCGGAGGGCAGTACCACCATCACGCAATCGATGCGGGAATCAGCGAGCAAGGCATGAACGCTGGCCTCGAGGACCGTGCCGTGCCCTCCGACGGGAAGGTATTGCTTGGGCGCGTTAGCGCCAAAACGCCGTCCGGCCCCTGCGGCGGGCACCAGGCCCCAGATGCGTGCCTCAGCCATTGTCGTCCTCGTCGGTTTCCTCGGGGGGAATCAGGACTTCCTGGCCGACCTCTTCGTCCGGGTCTTCATCCTCGAGCGGCACCGGCATGGGCCAGCGCTCGGCGTCCAGTTGCAAGGCCTCCAGTGAGCGATCCAGTTCAATGACTTCGTGAAAAGTCTCGCCCGGTGCGACCAGCCCCAGCTCCGAGCGCGCGCGCTCCTCGACCGCTTCAAGCCCCTCACGCAGGTTCTGCACCTCCGCTTCCAGGGCCTCGTTGCGTTCGCGAAGCGCCTCGTTCTCGGCTTCCTGACGCTCGATCCGGTCCTGCAACTGCCATACCTCGGGCAGACCCCCACGCCCGATCCAGAGCTGGTACTGCAGCACCAGCAACAGGACGATCAGTATGGCGAGCAGGATCCGCATGCCCAGGGAACCTCTGATTGATCCGTCCGCAAAAAGCGAGCATCAGGCTTTCCGGGAACGGGCTCCACCCTCGTCGCAGGTCCTGCCGGACCAGCGCGACTCAGCGGAACTTCACCGAGGCGGGGAAAGCCTGCCAGCCGGGAAATCCGGCGCGCGCACCCAGTTCACCCTCGATCCGCAACAGCTGATTGTACTTGGCCATGCGGTCGGAGCGGCACAGGGATCCGGTCTTGATCTGCGTGGCCGTGGTGGCCACAGCAATATCGGCAATGGTGGCATCCTCGGTTTCCCCGGAGCGGTGCGACACCACGGCCGTGTAGCCGGCCCTGGTCGCCATCTCGATCGCCGCGAGGGTTTCGGTCAGGGTGCCGATCTGATTGGGCTTGATGAGAATGGAATTGGCGATCCCGCCATCCAGGCCGCGCTGGAAAATACGGGTATTGGTAACGAAGAGATCATCCCCCACAAGCTGTACCCGATCGCCGATCCGACGTGTCAGGACTTCCCAGCCGTCCCAGTCGTTTTCATCCATGCCATCTTCTATCGACACGATCGGGTACCTGTCCACCAGATCGGCAAGATAGTCGGCAAATTCCCCGGCATTGAAACGCTTGCCTTCGGATGCCAGATGATAGACACCATCCTCGCAGAACTCGGAGCTGGCGGTATCAAGCGCCAGGACAATATCCTTTCCGGCCTGGTAGCCGGCCTGATCGATTGCCTCGAGGATGGTTTCGAGTGCGGCTTCATTGGAGGGCAGATCCGGGGCAAAGCCGCCCTCGTCACCCACGCCGGTGGCGAGCCCCCGGGCATTGAGCACTTTCTTGAGGTGATGAAACACCTCGGCCCCCTGGCGCAGTGCTTCGGAGAAAGACGGCGCTCCCACCGGCATGATCATGAACTCCTGGATGTCCACGCTGTTATCCGCGTGCGCGCCACCGTTGAGAATGTTCATCATGGGAAGCGGCAATTCAGTGGATCCTTCGCCCCCCAGGTGGCGATAGAGGAAAACACCCTTGTCCGCCGCCGCGGCCTGGGCACAAGCCAGGGAAGCTGCCAGGATGGCATTGGCCCCCAAGCGTCCCTTGTTATCAGTTCCATCAAGCTCGATCAGACGTTCATCAATGTCTCGCTGGGCGGCAGGATCCTGCCCCTGCAGCGCCTTGCGAATCTCGCCATTGACATTCGCTACCGCTGCAGTCACACCCTTGCCCAGATAACGCCCCTTGTCGCCATCACGGAGCTCTACCGCTTCGTTGACCCCGGTGGAGGCACCGGAAGGCACCATGGCACGGCCATGGACTCCGGACTCCAGAATCACGTCCGCTTCCACGGTGGGATTGCCACGTGAGTCGATTACCTCGCGACCGATGATGTCACTGATCCTGGCCATTACTCGCGTCCTCGATTGTCGTTCTTGACCTATTTGTCATTCCTGAACCATTCGTCTTTCTCAACACAGGCAGTACGGATCCGCCTGCCCGGAACGATTCGCTTCACGCGTGGAGATTACAGCGCTTGCACCAGAAGCTGCTCGACACGATGCCCTGCCAGACGAGCCTGCAGGGTCCCGGATCAACCTTTTCCCGGTTCAATCCGAGCGGCCCTGGAGTTCATCCTCGGTACGCGGGTGAGCCCGCATGGTGTCGTCCAGGGCACACAAGGTCTCGAGCAGACCGGCGACCCGATCCAGTGGCATGGAATTGGGGCCGTCGCAAAGGGCCTGATCGGGATTCGGATGGGTTTCCATGAAAAGCCCGGAAACCCCCGCTGCAACCGCCGCGCGGGCGAGCACCGGAATATGTTCTCGCTGTCCCCCCGAACTGCCTCCCTGCCCTCCCGGCAACTGGACCGAGTGGGTGCAGTCGAATACCACCGGGCAACCGGTGTCACGCATGACTGAAAGCCCCCGCATGTCCACAACCAGGTTGTTGTAGCCGAAGGAGAAGCCACGCTCGCAGACCATGATCCCTTCATTGCCCGTCGAACGCGCCTTTTCCACTACCCGGTTCATCTCCCACGGTGAAAGAAACTGGCCCTTTTTCACGTTCACGGGGATTCCGTGAGAGGCGGCGTTGATGATGAAATCCGTCTGGCGGCACAGAAAGGCCGGTGTCTGGATGACATCCACCACGGAAGCCACCTCGTCGATGGGGGTGTACTCATGCACATCCGTGAGTACGTGGGCACCGGTCTCCTTGCGCACCTTTTCCAGAATCCTGAGCCCCTCTTCCAGGCCCGGCCCACGATAGCTGTTCAGTGACGTCCGATTCGCCTTGTCGAAGGAGCCCTTGAATACGTAGGGGACACCCAGGCGGCTGGTAAGCTCCGCCAGATGCCCGGCTACTTCGAGGGCAAGGGATTCACTCTCCAAGGTGTCCGGTCCCGCGATAAGAAACAGTCGCTGATCCAGGCCTATTTCCGCACCCGCAAGCTTCATGTGAACCTCATCCTTGCGCAGCCCGGCCATGGCCGCCGGCGGCCTGTTCCCTGGCGGCATTGATGAAGCCTGTAAACAGGGGGTGCCCGTCCCGGGGGGTGGAGGTGAACTCCGGGTGGAACTGACATCCCAGGAACCAGGGATGATCGGGAAGCTCGACAATCTCGACCAGGTCGTCCACCGAGACCCCGGAAAATACCAGTCCCTTGTCTGCCAGGGCTTCGCGATAGTTGTTGTTGAACTCGTAACGATGACGGTGGCGCTCGAAAATGCTTTCGCCACCATAGATGCGCTGCGCCAGGGTGTCGGGCTGAATCCGGGACTTCTGGGCGCCCAGACGCATGGTGCCTCCCATGTCCGAACCGGCACTGCGCTGCTCTCGCGTGCCTTCCCGGTCCAGCCATTCAGTGATCAGGGCAATCACCGGATGCGGGCTGTCGGGATCAAATTCGGTGCTATGGGCCCCTTCCAGGCCGCAGACTTCACGGGCATAGTCGATCACCGCCACCTGCATGCCCAGGCAGATACCGAGATAGGGTATCCCTTCCTTGCGTGCAAAACCGGCCGCCGCGATCTTGCCTTCGATGCCCCGTTCCCCGAAGCCTCCGGGTACCAGCAATGCATCCATGCCGCCGAGCATGCCGGGACCTTCCGCCGCGACCTGTTCCGAATCGAAGTAATGGATGTTCACTTTTGTCCGGGTTCGGATGCCGGCGTGCTTGAGTGCCTCATTGAGTGAGATGTAGGCATCGGCAAGGTCCACGTACTTGCCCACCATGCCGATGTTCACTTCGCCCACGGGCTCGTGGAGAGCCTGAACCACTTCTTCCCATTCCGAAAGATCGGCCGCCGGCACCTCCAGGCCGAACTTCTCCACCACCAGATCATCCAGTTCCTGCTTGCGCAGATGCAGGGGTATCTCGTAGATGTCTTTCGCATCCGCTGCCGAAATGACCGCCCGGTCCTCGACATTCGTGAACAGCGCGATCTTGCGGCGCGCATCCTCCGGCAGGGGCTGTTCGGCACGACAGAGCAGAATATCCGGCTGAATCCCGATCGAGCGCAGTTCCTTGACCGAGTGCTGGGTCGGCTTTGTCTTGATTTCGCCCGAGGTGGCGATATAGGGCACCAGGGTCAGGTGCATGTAGAGGCATCGATTGCGGCCGAGCTCCACACTGAGCTGACGAATCGCTTCGAGAAACGGCAGGGACTCGATGTCACCAACGGTACCGCCAATCTCCACCAGACAGATGTCGGCACCCTCCCCCGCCTGGAGAATCGAAGCCTTGATCTCGTCGGTGATATGGGGAATTACCTGAACCGTGCCGCCCAGGTATTCTCCCTGACGTTCCTTGCGAATGACGCTTTCATAGATCCGGCCGGTGGTGAAATTGCTCTGCCGGCTGGTGGTGGTGCGTACGAAGCGTTCGTAGTGCCCGAGATCCAGATCGGTCTCGGCCCCGTCCTCGGTCACGAAGACCTCGCCGTGCTGAAACGGGCTCATGGTGCCCGGATCCACGTTGATATATGGATCCAGCTTGACCATGGCGACCTTGAGACCGCGGGCTTCCAGAATGGCACCCAGGGAGGCGGCGGCGATACCTTTCCCGAGGGAAGACACTACGCCGCCAGTAACGAATACGAAATGGGTCATGAAGAGATCCCGATCTGTCGGAGACCCGCGGGAGGGCGGGGCCAGGAACGGGACGCAAAGCTACCAGATTCTGCCCTGCGCCTCAATCAGCATTCTGCTCCGGCCACTCCCAGACAAGGCGATAGCCAGGCTCCGATGGCGCCGTCTGCCATGCCGGGTCCAGCAAGGTCTCTCCCACAGCCACCAGATCATCGCCGGCAAACAGGAGCGGAATACGATCCCGCTCCCCGGGCGGAAAACCCTGCACCCGCAACCACTCCTTGAGTTGCCTGTGGTGGCGTCCGTCATGAAAGCGCTCTCCGCCCTGTCGATAGCAAACCTCGAGGGGGGCAGACAGCAGCCGCTCGGATACCTCGCCTGAAGCGTCCGCTTGCAGCAGATAACGACCGTTACGGGGCAACTCCAGCGGCCTGACAGGATTTTCCCAACGCCCCGGGGTGGGCGGCAGCTCGGGGGCGTGCGGCCGGGAGAGGCGAATGCAGCCACCGTGGCGCCAGATCGAATGGCCAGCCCAACGTACTTCCGGGCGGGCATCCGGGGCGGCCGCCAGCACTTCCCGGCGAATTCGCTCCACCACGTCGCGTGAAGGCACACTCAGGGTACAGGCCTCGAGCCACTGCCGAAGGGCATTCGACTGACGCTCGGGCGCGAGGTCCTGTATGCGCGCAATGGCCAGCCTCGATTCGGGCTCTTCACTCCCCAGGTCCATATGGGCCAGTTCCGCCAGCAGATCCGCGTCCTCGGCCAGGTGCCGGGCCAGGCGATCGGCCTGCCGCGGTGCCTGTGGCCAGCGCTCAATGAGATGGGGCAGGACCTGCCGGCGCAGGTAATTGCGATCCAGAGACGGGTCACGGTTGGAGGGATCCTCGATCCAGGACAGGCCATGCGCTCGCGCATACTCTTCCAGCGCCACCGCCGGCTCGGGAAGCAGGGGTCGCTGCAGCCAGCCGGCTGCAAAGGGACGTTGTTCGCGGATGCCGGCCAGGCCCCGGGTTCCGCTGCCACGCAGCATTCGCAACAACAGGGTTTCGAGCTGGTCGTTCGCATGGTGGGCCGTCAGCAGCAGGTCGCCCGCCTTCATCACCGAGGCCAGCGCCGCATAGCGGGCCCGCCGTGCCGCTGCCTCGGACCCCTCACCCAGGGCGTCATCCACCATCGTCTCGAGCCCTCGGTAACTCACATCGAGATCACTCGCCAGGGCCCGACAATGGTCTGCCCAGTCAGCCGACAGGGCCTGCATCCCGTGATCCACATGAACGGCAATCAATCTCGCGCGCAGTCGCGAATCCGTGGCCAGAGCGTGCAGCAGCACGGTGGAGTCACGCCCGCCGGAAAGGGCTACCAGAATGCGGCCGGGACCGGGGAGCAGGCGCTTCCGGATGCGGGCGGCAAGATCGTCTGTGGAATCGTGGGAAGCCACGGTGGCGGGGAACGGGGCCGGTCCCCGATCAGGCTATTCCTTGAATCGCCCGAAGGACATCAGCTTGCGGTAACGGGCTTCCAGCAAGTCGTCCATCGGGGTCTGATCCAGCTGATACCAGGCATCCAGCAGTGACTTTCGCAGGGTTTCCGCCATGGCATCCCAATCCCGGTGTGCGCCTCCAAGAGGTTCCTCCAGGATATGATCGATCAGTTCCAGCTCCTTGATTCGATTCGCGGTGACACCCATCGCCTCCGCCGCTTCGGAGGCATGTTCGGCACTGCGCCAGAGAATGGAGGCGCAACCTTCCGGAGAAATCACCGAGTAGATGCTGTACTGCAGCATGTTCACCCGATCGCCCACGCTGATTCCGAGCGCCCCGCCGGAACCGCCTTCGCCGATCACCGTGCAGATGATCGGCGTGCGCAGGCACGACATCTCGAACAGGTTCCTGGCAATGGCCTCGCTCTGTCCCCGCTCTTCGGCACCAATCCCCGGATAGGCCCCCGGAGTATCAATCAGGGTAATGATGGGCAGGCGAAAGCGCTCTGCCATCTGCATCAGGCGCAGGGCCTTGCGGTAACCTTCCGGACGCGGCATGCCGAAGTTGCGATAGACCTTTTCCTTGGTGTCACGGCCCTTCTGTTGACCGATCACCATCACCGGGTGGTCATCCAGGCGCGCCACACCACCGATGATGGCCTTGTCATCGGCAAAGGCCCGGTCGCCATGGAGTTCCTCGAAATCAGTGAAAATTCGCTCGATGTAATCCAGGGTATAGGGGCGCTGGGGATGACGGGCGACCTGAGCCACCTGCCAGGCACTGAGACTGGAATAGATCTGCTCGGTCAGCGAGCGGCTCTTGCTCTGGAGCCGCGCAATCTCCTCGTTGATGTTGAGGGCCGAGTCATCCCCGACGTAGCGGAGTTCCTCGATCTTCGCCTCCAGCTCGGCGATTGGCTGCTCGAAGTCGAGAAAATTCAGATTCATCATGCCATCCCGGATCAGTCATGAACCCGGACGAAGCGGCCACCCGGGCCACTCCGCCCCCGAATCCCCGGCATTGTACGGAGGAATGGGACGTGGTGCCATGTCAGCCACGAATCAGGCTTCGACAGTCTCGGACGCGGCACGTCGGTACACACGCCGCAGCCCCCCTTCTCCCACCAGCCTCTCGAGCTGCATCAACAAGGTATTGCTTGGCCGTACCTGCCAGTCTTCGCCCAGCGGCACCTTCACCTGGGCAGTGCCATTGCGATAATGCACCATGACCCGGCAACCGCCGTCCCGGAAGGGAGTCAGGGTTTCGCGCAGGCGGCGGGGAAACTCCCGGTCAACGTCCTCGGCGTCCCAGCGAATCACGAGGCCGCGCACGGCAGCCTCGCGCGCCTCGTCCATGTCAATGACTTCGCGGGCGGTGATTCGCCAGCCATTGATGAATTCGTCAAAACTCAGGCGGCCTTCGACCACCAGCAGGGCATCCTTCTTGAGGAGTTGATCGAAGCGCTTGTAGACGTCCTCGAAAAGCATCACCTCGATCCGCCCCGTCCGGTCGTCCAGGGTCAGCTGCATGCGCCCGCCCCGCTTCCTCATTTCCACCGCCAGGCCGGCCACCTTGACGTTTCGCTGGCCCCGACGCCCGGCGCCTTCGGGCTCCTCGACCGACACCAGACTGCCGATGCGGGCGGTCACTACCCGTTCCAGATCGGCTTCGAACTGGCGAATGGGATGACCAGTCAGGTACAGGCCCAGGGTTTCCCGTTCCGCCGCCAGGCGATCCAGTTCATTCCATTCGGGCACCTGCTCCAGCTCCGGACTCTCGGCTTCGGCCTGTGGCTCCGGTTCGGCAAGCCCGAACATGTCATTCTGTCCCGCCTCCCGCGCCTTTCGTGCCTGTTCCGCGCGCTTGAGGGTTTCCGGCAGGGCCGCCATAAGGCTTGCCCGGTTGGGACCCAGGTTATCCAGCACGCCGGCCTTGATCATGGCTTCCATCACGCGGCGGTTGACCTTCTGCAGGTCAACCCGGCGACAGACATCATCCAGATCACGGAAGGGACCGCCACGTTCCCGCTCTCCGAGCAGCACTTCCACCGCGGAACGCCCCACCCCCTTGATCGCACCCAGGCCATAGCGGATGGCACCGCTCGAATCCACGGTAAAGGCATGGTCCGACTCATTGAGGTCCGGCGGCTTGACTTCCAGCTTCATGGACCGGCATTCGTCGATCAGGACCACGACCTTGTCGGTGTTGTCCATGTCGGACGACAGAGTGGAAGCCATGAAGGCCGCGGGATAATGCGTCTTCAGCCAGGCAGTCTGGTAGGAGAGTAATGCATAGGCGGCCGAGTGGGACTTGTTGAAGCCGTAACCGGCGAATTTTTCGATCAGGTCAAAGATGTACTCGGCGGTAGAGCCATCCACGCCCCGGTTCCTGGCCCCTTCCATGAACACCTTGCGTTGCCGAGCCATTTCCTCGGGCTTTTTCTTGCCCATGGCCCGGCGCAGTATATCCGCCTCACCAAGCGTGTAGCCCGCCAGGGTGCGGGCAATCTGCATGACCTGCTCCTGGTAGAGGATCACGCCATAAGTCGGCTTGAGGACCGGCTCCAGGTCGGGATGCGGATAGGAGACCTCGGCACGCCCGTGCTTGCGGTTGATGAAGTCATCGACCATGCCCGACTGGAGGGGACCGGGACGGAACAGTGCCACCAGGGCGACCACGTCCTCGAACTTGTCCGGTTGCAGCCGGCGGATCAGATCCTTCATGCCGCGTGATTCAAGCTGGAATACGGCCGTGGTCTCACAGCGTTTCAGAAGCTGAAAACTTGCCTTGTCCGACAGCGGAATACGATCAATGTCGATCTCAGGCTCGCCTTTCTCGGCCTGCTGGCGATTGGCAATCTTGACCGCATGATCAATGATGGTGAGCGTACGCAGGCCCAGGAAGTCAAACTTGACCAGGCCGGCCGCCTCCACGTCATCCTTGTCGAGCTGGGTTACCGCATTGTCGCCGCCGGGTTCCACGTAGAGCGGAGTGAAATCGGTGAGTACCGTGGGAGAGATCACCACGCCGCCGGCGTGTTTTCCCGCGTTACGCGCCAAGCCTTCCAGCTTGCGTGCGCGATCGATGAGCTGACTGACTTCCTCGTCACGCTCATATTCTTCGCGCAATTCCCCCTCTTCCTGCAGCGCACGCTCCAGGGTCATCCCCACCTCAAAGGGGATCAGTTTCGCAATCCGGTCCACATAACTGTAGCCGTGTCCCAGAACGCGCCCGACATCACGTACTACCGCACGTGCCGCCATGCTGCCGTAGGTAATGATCTGGGAAACCTTGTCACGGCCGTATTTGTCCGCCACATAATCGATCACCCGGTCCCGCCCGTCCATGCAGAAATCCACGTCGAAATCGGGCATGGACACGCGTTCCGGATTCAGGAAGCGCTCGAACAGCAGGTCATAGGCCAGCGGATCCAGATCGGTAATGCCCAGGGCATAGGCGACCAGGGATCCCGCACCCGACCCACGCCCGGGACCCACCGGCACATCGTTATCCCTGGCCCAGCGTATGAAGTCGGCCACGATCAGGAAGTAACCCGGAAAGCCCATGGAGTTGATGACTTCCAGTTCATGGTCCAGGCGCTCGTAATACCGGCGCACCCTGGCTTCCAGGTCGGTGGTATCGCTGGGGAAAAGCTGCCTGAGTCTTTCCTCCAGCCCGCGGCGGGCTTCGGACAGCAGATAGGATTCGCTGGTTTCCCCTTCCGGCATCGGCGGATCGGGAAGATGGGTTTCATCCAGTTTCAGCGAAACATTGCAGCGACGGGCGATGTGGACACTGTTTTCCAGTGCTTCCGGGATATCCGCGAACAGCTCCGCCATTTCCGACGGACTTTTCAGGTACTGATGGCTGCTGTAGCGCCGGGGTCGGCGGGGATCATCCAGGGTTCGCCCCTCGTGGATACAGACCCGGGTCTCGTGCGCCTCGTAATCCTTTTGCTCAAGGAAACGCACATCATTGGTCGCCACCACCGGCGTGTTCGTGCTGGCGGCCAGTTCCACCGCCGCATGCACGTGGTCTTCCTCGTGCTCCCGTCCACTGCGCACCAGTTCCAGGTAGTAGGCATCCGGAAAACGACTGCGCCACCATTCCAGACAATCCATGGCCTGCGGAGAACGCCCCGCGATCAGCGCCCGGCCCACATCACCTTCCCGCCCCCCGGAAAGGGCAATCAGGCCACGACATCGCTCCGTGGTAAACCAGCCACGATGAATCCGCGGCTGTCCACGGTGTTGGCCGTCGGTATAGGCGAGGCTGATCAGTTTGGTCAGGTTCCGGAAGCCTTCCTTGTCCCTGCACAGGAGAGTAATGCGGCACGGCTGGTCCCGGTCGGATTCATCCTCCACCCAGAGATCCGCGCCCAGAATCGGCTTGATGCCCGCCGCCTCCGCTGCGCGGTAGAACTTGACCATGGCAAAGAGATTGGATTCGTCGGTCAGCGCAACCGCCGGCATGCCGTTGCTGGCACAGGCATCCACCAGCTGGTTGACGCGAATCACGCTGTCGACCAGGGAATACTCGGTATGCAAGCGAAGATGAATGAAATCCACGTTCATTGTGCGCCTGACCTGCCTGTCAGCAACTTGCGAACCGGCGCGAAACTGCGACGATGCTCTGGTGTCGGCCCGTACTCCCGCAGAGCCGCCAGATGGGCTCTGGTGGGATATCCCATATGACCCTCGAACCCGTATTCAGGATACGCCTCGGCCAGCCTGCGCATCCAGCGGTCCCTTTCCACCTTGGCGAGAATCGAGGCGGCACCAATGGACGCCACCCTGCCATCCCCGCCGATGACCGGCTCCCCCGGTACCGGCATTCGGGGCAGACGGTTGCCATCCACCAGCACATATTGCGCTTCGGGGGACAGATTCAGAACGGCGCGCCGCATTGCCAGCATCGTCGCCTCGAGGATGTTGTGCTGATCGATTTCGGCCACATCGGCGTAGGCCACGGACCAGGCCCGTGCCCGCGCCCGTATCTGAACAGCCAGGTCCTCGCGGGCCCGTGAACTCAGGGTCTTGGAATCCGCCAGCCCCGGGATATCAGTCTCCGAAGCCAGGATCACCGCTGCCGCCACCACGGGCCCGGCCAGGGGGCCGCGCCCGGCTTCGTCCACTCCGGCCACCTGGTCCTCCCCTTCCGGAGTGAAATCCAGCCCGTCCATCAACCGGACCGGGCGGCCAGACGAAGCACCGCACGGGCGGCCTGCTCCGGATCGCCCTCCCGCAACCTGGCCGACAACGCGGCAAATCGGGCTGCAAGGCGGTCACGCCCGGTCTGGTGTTCCAGCATCTTGATCACCGCCCTGGCGAGCAACTCCGGACGCGCCTCGTCCTGCATGAATTCGGGCATCAGATCCTCACCGGCCAGGATGTTGGGCATGGCAAAGCGCTCGGTCCTGATCAAGTTGAACATGTTCAGAAAGCGATAGGTCCAGGGATGGACCTTGTAGGCAACGACTGCCGGGCGGATCAGGAGCATGGATTCCAGGCTGGCCGTTCCCGAGGCACACAGCACCACATCGGCGGCAGTCATGGCCGTTCGCGCTTTCCCGTGCACGATCCGCAGCGGCAGATCCAGTTGATTGATCTCCGGTCGTCGGGCAATGGCCTCTTCGCAGGCAGTGTCCGCTGCCGGGATCACAAAGCTGACTTCGGGGTGCTGCCTGTGGATCTCGACAGCCGCCTGCAGAAAGATTGGTGCCAGACGCGCAACCTCACTGACACGGCTGCCCGGCAGCAGAGCCACCGTCAGGCCGGAACGAGGCAGGTCCAGCTCCTTGCGCGCCGCGGCCCGATTGCCGGGTCCGGTTATTTCGCGTGCCAGGGGATGCCCCGCGAAGAGGGCATTGCCACCGGCCTCCCGGTACAGTTCCGGCTCGAATGGGAACAGACAGAATACCTGATCCGCCGCGCGCAACACCTTGTGAATGCGACCGGGCCGCCACGCCCAGACCGTCGGGCTGACATAATGAATGGTCGCAATTCCTGCCTTGCGCACCCGCCGTTCCAGCTCAAGATTGAAATCGGGGCTGTCGATTCCGATGACCACGTCGGGATCGTCCTCGACCAGATAACGCACCAGTTCACGGCGCAATTTAATCAAGCGGGGCACATGACGCAGAACTTCGGTAATCCCCATCAGGGAAAGCTCATTGATGTCCCCAATGGGGCGGATGCCTTCGGCCCGCATCTTCGGGCCGGCTACCCCTTCAATTTCGGCTTCAGGATCCAGAGCCCGGATGCGCCGCATCAGTTCCGCGCCAAGCTGATCCCCGGAAGGTTCGCCCGCGATGATGGCCACTCTGGCTCCCATGCACCTGCCTCCGTAAGCTCGACTCTGCACCAGGGACTATAGCCCGATTAAACGATCACCCCCTGGGATATTCGCGGGAACGAACCATGGCGAATCACCGCACAATGCTGCGCCGCGCCGTGCGAACAAACTCGCGCATGACCCTGACTTGCGGCGTCGGGTCCGCCTCCCTGTCCAGCTGTTCCAGGGCTTCCTCCAGCCGCAGCCCGGACCGGTACAGGACCCGGTAGACGTGCCGTATGGCCTGAATGGTTTCCTTCGAAAATCCACGGCGACGCAGGCCGACCGAATTCAGGCCGTGCGGGCGGGCCGGAAAGCCGGACACCATGAGGTAGGGAGGTACATCACGCGTGATGCCGTTATCCATGCCACAGAAGGCGTGATCCCCGACCCGGCAGAACTGGTGGACCTTGCTGAAACCACCCAGCACCACGTGATCACCGATCTCCACATGACCCGCGAGCGTGGTCGCGTTGGCCATGATGTTATGGCTGCCTACCTGGCAGTCATGGGCCACGTGGACATATGCCATGACCCAGTTATCATTTCCTATACGGGTTACCCAGCTTTCCTTGGTCGTGGCTCTATTGACCGTGCAGAACTCGCGGAAGGTATTGTTATCGCCGATTTCCAGACGGGTTGCCTCTCCGGCATATCCCGTGTCCTGGGGTCCTTCCCCCAGGGCGCAGAACTGATGGATCCGGTTATTGCTGCCAATCCGGGTGGGTCCCTTGATGACCACATGGGGTCCGATCACGGTGCCCGGACCAATCTCCACCTCCGGACCGATCACCGAAAATGCACCCACCTCCACATCGTCGGCAAGGCGGGCTGATGAATCCACCTCTGCCCGCTCGTGGATCATCCGGTCACCTCGCGTGCGGCGCACATCAATTCGGCCTGTGCTGCCAGCTGCCCCTCCACTTCCGCCCGGCCCTGGAACTTCCACACGCCACGACTGGCCCGAACCACTTCCGAGTGAAGGCTCAACTGATCACCCGGCTCGACCGGCCGCTTGAAGCGGGCCTTGTCGATCCCGACAAAGTAGAAGATGGTGCCTTCCTGGGGCGCATTCCCCTCGGTCTCGAAGGCCAGCAGACCGGATGCCTGGGCCAGAGCCTCGAGAATCAGCACCCCCGGCATGACGGCGCGCTGGGGAAAATGCCCCGGGAAGAAAGGCTCGTTTACCGTGACATTCTTGATCGCCCGTATGGAGTGGCCGGGATGGCACTCGGTGACCCGATCAACCAGCAGAAACGGATAGCGATGTGGCAAGAGTTCCAGGATGCGGTGGACATCCATTTCAATCGGATCTGACATTCGAGCTCCCTTGTTAATTCTGGTTCATTTTTCCAGCTTGCCCATGCGCCGTGCCATATCGTCAAGCTGGCGGATTCGTGCACTATTCCGCCGCCATTTCGAGGATTCGTCCATGGGCATGCTGCCTGAATACACCCCGGGCCTGGCGATCGAACGGCTCACCAGGGTCATGGCGGTAATGGTCACACCCGGGCAAATCGTCAGATGTCCCGCAATCCCCACGCCCCCGGCAATGGTGCAGGATTCCCCGATATCCACGCTTCCAGCCACCGCAGTGCAGCCGGCGATAATGGTGTCCGCTCCGATGCGCACATTGTGCGCAATCTGCACCTGATTATCGAGTTTGACGCCGGATTCGATCACCGTATCCTCGATGGCGCCACGATCGACCGTCGTATTCGCTCCAATCTCGACCCGATCATCAATCCGGACGCCCCCCAGTTGCGGCACTTTCGTCCAGGCACCATCTTCGGGCACGAAACCGAAACCATCCCCGCCGAGAACAACGCCGGGATGAAGACGACAATCCTGCCCGATGCGTACCCGGTCCGTGATCACGCAGTTGCGCCCGATTCGCGACCGGGCACCGACCTCGGCTCCGGCACCGACCACGGCCCCTGCCTCGATCACCACATCGTCCCCCAGCCGTGCCCCTGCTTCAATCACCGCACTCGCTGCGACGTGAACACCCTCGGCCAGACTGGCATCGGACGCCACGTGGGCCGCCTCCGATATTCCCGGCGCAGGTTTCTCGGGCGGGTGCAATAACAAGGCCGCGCGGGCAAAATCGGCCTGCGGGTTGTCACTGAGCAGGCAGGCACAAGGGGAATGATCGGCCAGCTCCCGGGGCAGGAGGACTGCCCCGGCCCGGGTCTTTCCCAGAGACTCCAGATACCGCCGGCCGGTAACGAAGCTGAGCTCACCCTCGGTCGCGGAATCGATGGAAGCGACCCCGCCAATACGGGTGTCACCATCACCTTCGAACTCCAGCTTCAGCTGGTCCGCCAGAGTTCTGAGCGCCCGATCTCCCATGAAGTGGCTCAGTCCATGCCGTTTTCCTGACGCTCTTCCAGCCGCGCCAGTACCTCGTCGGTAATATCCACCCGATTGGCGGCATAGAAAACGCCTTCACCAACCACCAGATCAAGGCCATTCTCTCTGGAGTAGGCCTGCACTTCACTCATGATCAGGCGCTGCAAGACGTTGAGTGCTTCATTACGACGTGCGTTCAGGTCTTCTGAATAATCACTCTGCTTGCGCTGCAACAGGCGCTGGAGATCACGGATTTCCGCCTCCATGTCCCGGCGCTCATCTTCACTCATGATTTCTTCGTCGCGGCTGAGCTCCTCCTGCAACTCCTGCAGACGTTCACGCTCCTCCATCATCTCGCGCTGCATGGGCGCGAATTCACGCTGCAGATCCTCGAAGGCTGCCTGGGCCTGGGGGGCTTCCTCCATCAGCTTTGCCACGTTCACAAACCCAATCTGCAGATCTTCTGCCTTGGCCATGGCGCTGGACAGGGCCAGGGCCAACCCGATTCCAGCAATGACAACTACTCTTTTCATCTTCGTTCCTACCTCCGGCATGCATGCCATCGTCATGATTCAGAAACCGGTTCCCAGTTCAAACTGGAAACGGTCAATTCGGTTGCGGTCCACGTCTTCGTCGGTTTCATTGAGCGGCTCCGCAATACTGAAGCGCAGGATCCCCATGGGTGTCATCCAGGTGGCCGCAAGCCCGATCGAATACCGGGCATCACCCAGATCCACGGCACTTCGGTCTTCCCACACGTTCCCGGCGTCGATAAAGAAGGCGAACTGGTAATCGGCCGGTCCCCGGGCATCCTCATCCCGCATGAAATCCGGAATTATAAACTCATTCTGCACGTTGGCACGTATTGTACCGCCCCAGGGGTTCTCCCGGTTGTCGACCGGACCCAGGCTGGCGGACCGGAAGCCACGCACCGACCGGGATCCCCCGGCAAAGACATGCCGGAAGGGCGGGACCAGCTCCGTATCCCCATAGGTGTCCTGATAATCGAACCGGGCGTTCAGCCGATAGGTCCAGTCATTGCCGAGCGGCAGAAAACTGGTCTGCTCCAGGCGTACGCCCCAGTACTCCAGATCGAAACCCGGAACCGCATAATCCAGGCTCAACTGCCGACGCTGACCCCGGGTTGCGAAAATCGCGCGGTTTCGGGTATCGCGCACCCATCCCAGATTCAGCTCCAGATTCCGCATCTGGGACCCGCGATTTCGATCCGGATCGTCCAGATCGGGATCACTCTCGACCTCGAACTGATCCCCGTGATTGCGAATGAACTCACGCATTTCGGCCGAGGAACTGGCCGTACTCACGAAGTCACTCTGACGCCCACTGACACCCCACTGAACGGAATCGAATTCGGAGATCGGATACCCCCAGCGAACGCTGCCACCAAACATGGTCAGATCCGCGGGAGACTGGTCCCGCGCAAAGAACTCCTGGCTTTCATAGAAACCGGAAACCGACCGGGATACGCCATCCAGGTTGGTATAGGGCTCCTGGTGTTCGAAATTGTAGCGTTCCCCAAGGCGGTTACGCTCCAGTTGTACCTGGCCACGCTGCCCCCGCCCGAACAGATTCGAGTGACGAATGGAGGTATTGACAATAAAGCCCTGCAGGTCGCCATATCCGGCACCGATATTGAACTCACCGAACTGGCGCTCCTGGATGTTCACGTCCAGGTCAACCTCATCATCCGAACCCGGAACACGGCGCTCCTGAATATCCACATGTTGCACGAAAGGCTGTTGCCGCAACCGTGTCCGTGACCGATCGACCAGATTATTCTGAAGCGGTGCGCGTTCAAGCTGCCGCAGCTCACGACGATAAGTTTCGTCGTCTGTATCTTCAGTGCCGCGAATATTGATGTTGCGCACATAAATCCGCTGACCGGGATCAACGAAAAAGGTCCACGACACTTCTCGTTCCTCCCGGTGCAGATCCGGCACCGGCGTCACTTCCGCATGGGCATAGCCGGCCGCACCCAGACGGCGCTCGATGAAGTCCGCACTGTTCTCGGCTGCCGACATGGAATAGGTGTCGCCGGCCTGAACCTGGATCAGACTCTGCAACTCTTCTTCCGGAACGGGATAATCGCCAATCATTTCCACGCCCCGGACTGTATAAACCTCCCCTTCGCTCACGTTCACGGTCAGATAGACATCACGTCGATCCTCGGAAATCGAGACCTGCACGCCTTCCAGCTGAAAATCCGCGTAGCCACGATCCATGTAGAAGCTCTGGATCTGCTCCAGGTCCCCGCTCAGGCGTTCCCGGGAATACTGGTCACTCGGGCCGATGAGTGTCCGCCAGCTCCGTTCCTGCAATTCCATCTGCCCCATCAGCCGGTCGTTATCGTAGTTTTCATTGCCCACGAAATTGATCTTGCGAAGATAGGCTGGCCGGCCTTCCTTGATCTCCAGGGTGACCGCGACCTGGTTGTCCTCGAGCTCTTCCACGATGGCGTTCACCGAGACGCCATAACGCCCCTGTCCGTAATACACCTGGAAGAGTTCGACTTCCATCTGGTCGAGAAGCTGCTTGTTGAGCACCCGGCCTTCTGCGATACCCACTTCGCGCATGGCGCCATAGAGGTCCTCATCATCAATCTGGCGATTCCCGGTGATATCCAGGAAGGCAATGGTTGGACGCTCTTCCACTTCGACGACGAGAACACCCTGATCTTCCTTCATCCGGATGTCATCGAAGAAACCTGTCTGGTAAAGGGTCCGCATCGCCGAGCGGATCTGGGCCGGACCCACCAGATCACCCACATCCAGCGGGAGATAATCCAGGACGGTCCCTTCATCGATTCGCTGGAGCCCGCGTATGCGGATATCCGCGATCTGGAAACCCTCACCCGGCGCCACCGGGACGTCGGCCTCTTGCTCGGGATCCACACCGGGCATGGGCTCCGGCTCCTCCGGCGGTGGAGCTTCCGGAGGTGGTTCATCCGGCGGAGGCTGCTGCGGCTGAGGTTGTTGTGGCTGCGGTTGCTGCTGAGGCTGCGGTTGGGGTTGTGCTTCAGCGAATGCACTCAAAAACAAGGCAGCAAGGCCAAACACGACAGGCAGTTGAAAACCGGCTCTCAAAATGAACCTCTCAATTCCGGAACGAAAACGGGGCAAGCCCTGAACCCTCAGGGCTCACTCATCTCATCCAAATATTCGCAACAGATCGTTGAAGATCGCGAAGGTGATCAGGGCCGCGATCATCAGCAATCCAATCTGCTGACCGGCCACGAGCACTCGCTCGGAAACCGGCTTCCCGGTCACCCCTTCGGCAGCAAGGTAGAGCAGGTGTCCGCCATCCAGGACGGGGATCGGCAGCAGGTTGATGATCCCCAGGCTGATACTCACAATCGCCAGAAAACTGAGAAAAGATACCAGTCCTGAGCTTACGGTGACACCCGCATACTGGGCGATATTGATCGGCCCGCTCAGATTCTGGAGGGAAACATCGCCCATGATCATGCGTCCGAGCATCCGGACGGTCAGGCTGGACATTTCCCAGGTGTTGGCAATCCCGCGCCCGAGCGCGCTCACTGGGCCGTAGCGCTCATCCGCACGCATGGACTCGATCAGCTCTTCGGAAACCCGCGGCGCTGCCCCGATCTGACCCTGCGCACCCTCCTCCCCGTCTACCCGCTCGGGAGTCACCCGCAGCTCGCGGGTTTCACCGTCACGTTCCACGACCAGCAGCAACTCTTCCCCGGGCCGTGCTGAAACCCGGTCGCGGAAGGACTGCCAGGTGGTCACGGACTCGCCGTTCACGCTGCGGACCAGATCCCCGGTCTCCAGGCCAGCACGCTGCGCCGGACCATCGTCGCTGAGTTCACCGATCTCCGGGGCCAACACCGCAAACCAGGGCCGAAACCCGAGCCCCTCCATCAGGCGCCCGGGTTCCGTAAGCTCGCGCCGATCCTCTGCCGGAACGCGCAGTTCCAGTTCCTGCCTGATCGCACCGCGCTGGACTTCCACCCGGACCGATTCATTCGCCAGCATCGCATCAAGCATTTCAATGCTCGCCGCCCGCCAGGTACTCGCACCACGCTCGTTGATGCGCAGAATTTCGTCATCCGCCTCGATGCCGGCCTCTGCGGCGGGCGAATCGGGGACCACTTCACCAATTACCGGTTTCACGCCGGGCACACCGGACATGAAGAGCACCCAGTAGGCCAGGATTGCGAACAGGAAATTGAATGCTGGGCCGGCAAGCACCACCGTGGTTCGGCGCGCAATCGACTGGCGGTTGAAGGCGCGATGGCGCTCCGATTCGGGAACCGAATCCTCGCGCTCGTCAAGCATCTGCACGTAGCCCCCGAGCGGAACCATCCCGATGCGGTATTCAATATCATCGGTCCCCATGCGCCGTGACCACAGGGGGCGACCAAAGCCGATCGAGAAACGCAATACCCGGATGCCACACAGGCGAGCGGCGAGATAGTGACCGAATTCATGCACGGTCACCAGGATTCCGATCGCCAGAATGAAGCCGAATACGGCCATCAGGAAGGTACTCATGGCCCCGTCTCCCGCTCTGTCCCGCGGCCTCCGGTGCCATCCATCCAGGCGCGAACCTCGGCGTCCAGTGCCAGCGTGTTTTCCAGATCACCGGCCGGGGCACCATCAAAGGCTTCCAGGGCCGCCTCCACCGCGCGCGGAATATCCCCGAAGCCGGCGCGGCCCGCCAGAAAATCGGCCACCGCAACCTCGTTCGCCGCATTCAGCACGGCGGGCATGCCGCCACCGGCCGTCATGGCCGTTTCGGCCAGCCGCAGGCAGGGAAAGGCCTCCCGATCGGGCGCCTCGAAATGCAGGGCACCCATGCTCACCGGGTCGAGACTGTCGACACCGGCGTCAAGGCGCTCCGGCCAGGCCAGTCCGGAGGCAATGGGAGTGCGCATGTCAGGTTGACCGAGCTGGGCAATCACGGAACTGTCCTCGAATTCGACCATCGAATGGACGATGCTCTCCGGATGAAGGACCACCCGCAGCCGGTGGGGTTCCACCCCGAACAGCCAGCCCGCCTCAATCAGCTCCAGGCCCTTGTTCATCAAGGTGGCCGAATCCACCGAAATCTTGCGCCCCATGCTCCAGGTCGGGTGCTGACAAGCCTGTTCCGGAGTGACGTCTTCCAGGGCATCCGCCGCCCAGCCTCGAAACGGCCCGCCGGACGCGGTCAGGGTAATCGACCGCACCCCGGACAGCGCCTGCCCGGGACGATAGGCCGTCGGCAGACACTGGAAGATCGCATTGTGCTCTGAATCGATCGGCAGCAGCTCGGCGCCGCTTTCCTGCACCGTGCGCATGAACAGGGCCCCGCACATCACCAGGGCTTCCTTGTTGGCCAGCAGAACCCGCTTGCCCGCGCGAACCGCCGCCAGGGTTGGCAGAAGGCCGGCCGCACCGACAATCGCGGCCATCACGATATCGGCCTCCTCCAGCGACGCCACGGTTGCAAGGCCATCGGTACCGGCCAGCACCCGGGTAGGAAGGCCGGCGTCCTGCAACCGCGCCTCCAGCTTGCGGGCTGCATCGGCTTGAACCATGACCGCATAGTCGGGCCTGTGGGTCAGACATTGCTCCAGCAGGCGCTCGTGATTGCCGTGGGCAGTCAGGGCCAATACCCGAAACCGATCCCTGTGGCGAGCCAGCACGTCAAGCGTGTTGACCCCGACGGATCCGGTCGCTCCGAGTACGACCACCGACTGCATCAAAGGGCCCCAGCTCCGGCGACAAGAATCAGGAAAACGGGAGCAGCCGCCAGCAGGCTGTCGGCGCGATCCAGCACACCGCCGTGGCCCGGCAAAAGCTCACCACTGTCCTTGACCCCGGCATGGCGCTTGAGCAGGGATTCGACCAGGTCCCCGACCACCGAGAAGAGGACGGTGACCAGACCAATAACGACAAAGCCGAGAAAGCCGGTAACAGGCAGCAACCCGGCACCGACCAGCGCGACCGGCAGGGCGCACAGCAGGCCGCCACCCACTCCGGCCCAGGTCTTTCCGGGGCTGATCCGGGGCGCCAGTTTCTTGCGACCGAACTGGCGACCGGCAAAATAGGCACCGACGTCGGCGGCCACGACCAGCGCGAAGAGCATCAGCACCAGCCAGTTGCCGTATTCCTGCTGATGGAGTATCACGACCGCAGCCCAGCCCGTGATCAGGATGACCACGCCGAGGGCCAACCGAACCCAGCCCGGAATGGCAGCCTCCGGATTGATCAGCCAGATGATCGCCGCGAACCAGGCCGTCACTCCCAGCCACAGGAACAGGATATCCGGGCCGGTCCACAGTACCCCGGCAGCCAATATCAGTGTCAGTCCGGTGAATGCCCCGCGCAGCCAGGCCGGCATGTCATAACCGCCCAGCCGACTGAGTTCCCAGGCGGCAGCGCCGACAGCCGCAAGCAATAGCACTCCCAGCCAGAAACTTGGCAGCAGGAGAATGGCCGCAATCAGCAGCGGACCGACCACAAGTGCTGTCTGGACGCGTTGTTTAAGCATTGCCCCTCCCCTCCTTCAAGTTTTCCGCAAGCTTTCCGTAGCGACGCTCCCGCCCGGCGAAGAACCACAATGCCTTCAACAAGGCGGCCCGATCGAACTCCGGCCATAGCGTGTCGCTAAAATAGAGCTCCGTGTAGGCAAGGTGCCAGAGAAAGAAATTGCTGACTCGTCGCTCGCCACCCGTACGAATGAAGAGATCCGGTTCCGGCACCCCCGAAAGACTCAGCATTTCAGCAAATCGGGTCTCGCCTATATCCTCCGGGCGCAACTCACCACGGCGAACCGCCTCGGCAAGCGCACGGGCCGCATTGAGAATATCCCAGCGGCCTCCGTAACCGGCTGCAATATGAAGATTCAGGTGTTCGTTGTGCGCCGTGAGCCGTTCGGCGTCATCCATGCGACGACGCAGATCCTCGGGAAAACGTGCAGCGTCACCGAGAAAGCGCACCCGGATACCATTGGCGTGCAATTCGGGGACTGCCTGCTTGAGAGAACGCCGGAACAGATTGATCAATTGCTGCACTTCAGAGGCAGGTCGGTCCCAGTTTTCGCTGCTGAAGGCGAACAGGCTGAGGTGGGGTATACCGAGTTCACCAACAGTTTCAATGATCTGGCGTGCCGCCTCTGCCCCCGCACGATGCCCCTGGTAGCGCGGCTTGCCGCGCGCCCGGGCCCAGCGGCCATTGCCATCCATCACGACCGCCAGGTGCCTGGGAAGACTGTGGCTCGGCGGTATGTCCAGTTCGGCTTCCCGCATGTCAATCGCCTGCGTCGGATGGAAGGAGTGAGGCGCCTTAGACCTCCATCAATTCCTTTTCCTTGTCCTCTACCATCTCATCGACCTGCTTCACATAGCGGTCGGTGATCTGCTGGACTTCGTCCTGGGTCTTGCGCTCATCGTCCTCGGTAACTTCCTTTTCCTTGCGCAATTCCTTGACGTCACCGAGCACATCCCTCCGGATATTGCGAATCGCTATACGCGCATTTTCGGCTTCATTCTTGATAAACCGGATGAGATCCTTGCGGCGCTCCTCCGTGAGTGGCGGCAGGGGCACGCGGATTACTGTCCCCGCAGTGGCGGGTTGCAGGCCAAGATCGGACTGCATGATCGCCTTTTCAATCTTGGGCACCATATCCTTTTCCCACGGCGTCACCGTAAGCGTACGCGCATCCTCTATGGATATGTTCGCTACCTGGTTCAGCGGTGTCGGCGCGCCGTAGTATTCCACCTTGATCGGCTCCAGAAGGCTCGTATTAGCGCGTCCGGTCCGAATGCGGGTAAATTCGTGCCTGAGCGACTCCACGCTCTTTTCCATCCGCTTGGAAGCGTCTTTCTTGAGTTCTTCAATCATGCCGCTTCTCCGTTGTCCACCAGGGTGCCGATGCCAGTACCATCCTGCACGATCGCCGCAAGCTGTCCAGGCTCAAAGACATTGAACACCCGTAACGGGAGATTATTGTCCCGGCACATGACAACCGCGGTCGCATCCATGACGTCGAGCTTCTGGGTCAGCACCTCATCATAGGTCAGATATTCATAGCGGCTGGCGGCCGGATTACTTACCGGATCATCCGAGTACACGCCATCCACCTTGGTTGCTTTCAGCAGCACATCCGCACCAACTTCTATCGCACGCAGGCTGGCAGCAGAATCCGTGGTAAAGAAGGGATTCCCCGTGCCGGCCGCGAAGATTACCACTCTACCCTTCTCCAGGTGGCGAACCGCACGGCGACGGATATAATCCTCACAGACTTCATTCACGCGGATTGCAGACATGACCCTGGCGAAACTTCCCAGGCGCTCCAGTGCGTCCTGCATGGCCAGGGCATTCATCACCGTGGCCAGCATGCCCATGTGATCTGCTGTGACCCGATCCATCCCCGAGTCCGCAAGCCCGGCTCCCCGGAAAATGTTCCCGCCACCAATGACTACACCGACTTCCACGCCACGCGCGGAAACATCCCGAATCTCCCTGGCCAGGCGGGAGATTATCTGAGGATCAATTCCATAATCGGCATCGCCCATGAGCGCTTCACCGCTCAGCTTGAGCATGATCCGGCGGTAGCGGAGATCACTTTCGGGCATGTTCGCACTCTCCTGCAGGGGTGCCAGCATGAGACACCCCATGGCTGAATCGCGCCCGACGCCGGGCAGGACCGTTTGCAAAGAACCCCGAAGCCGCGAGTATCACCCATAACAGGTAATAACCATGACCGCCCCGGGGTTCCAATATGGCCTTTCATGCCACCCCCCGGCCAACAGACCGGTGGGTGCTTCACCGCAAGCTCAGTTGCCCTTTACCTGGGCCATGACCTCATCGGCAAAGTTGTCCTCGTCCTTTTCGATGCCCTCACCGACCTCGAAGCGGACAAAATCCGTGACCCGGGCCCCGGCGGAAGAAAGCAACTTTTCCACCTTCGTATCAGGGTCCTTCACGAAACCCTGGCCAAGCAGGGTCACTTCACCCAACCACTTGTTCAGGCGTCCCTGGATCATCTTTTCGATAATTTCCGGGGGCTTGCCACTGTCCGCAGCCTGGGCCTTGAGCACTTCCTTTTCCTTTTCAAGCTGCTCGGCAGGCACATCGTCGGCGGATACACACAGGGGGCTGCTGGCAGCCACATGCATGGCCAGATCACGGGCCAGAGTCTCGTCGCCTCCCGGCACTGCCACCACCGCACCAATCTTCAGGCCATGAAGATAGTGACCAATGGCACCCTCTTCTTCCAGGGTCACGAAGCGGAAGCGACGGATGGCGATATTCTCGCCAATCTTGGCAACCAGGGCCTTGCGGGAATGCTCAACGGTCTCACCGTCCAGCTCAAGCGATGCAACCGCATCCACATCCGCCGGCCGCTCGGCCAGGATGCGCTCGGCAACCTTGTCGCTGAAATCCCGAAAATCATCGCCGCCAGCGACAAAATCCGTTTCACAGTTCACTTCCAGGACAACCGCGGTCCGGCCGTCATCGGATAGCTTCACCACCACCCGGCCTTCTGCCGCGGTCCGCCCGGCCTTCTTCTCGGCCTTGGCCATGCCGCTCTTGCGCATGTGCTCAATGGCCGCTTCCATGTCTCCGTCCACTTCCTTCAGTGCCTTCTTGCATTCCATCATTCCGGCACCGGTACGCTCCCGGAGCTCTTTCACCTGGGATGCGGAAATACTCATTGTGTCTCTGCCTCTCAAACGGTTTCCGTGATTCCGCGCAAGCCCGAAGCCGAACAGGATTCAGCCTTCGGAAGTGCTTGCGGTCTTTTTCTTCGCGGCCTTCTTCTTCGCAGTCTTCTTGGCTGCCTTCTTCTTGGTAGCCTTCTTTGCGGCCGCCTTCTTCTTGCTGGCCTTCTTCGAAGCGGTGGCGGCCTCGCTCTCGCTGCCGGACTCTGCTGACGACTCCGCTGCGGCGGATTCCTCGCCACCTTCCGCCGCTTCCTTTTCCGCGGCCACCTTCTTCTTGGCTGCCTTCTTCTTCGCCGCCTTCTTCTGGGTGGCCTTCTTGGCCGTCTTCTTCGTCGCCTGGCGCGGCTTGCCGTCCTCGTCCAGCTCGACAAACTCGTCGGAAGCCTCGGTTTCCGAAATATCCGGCATGGAGGCCTTGCCGTCGATAATGGCATCGGCCACACCGCGGGCGTAGAGCTTGATCGCCCGAATGGCATCGTCGTTACCCGGAATCACGTAATCGATTCCGTCGGGGTCGTTGTTGGTATCCACCACGCCGATCACCGGAATGCCCAGCTTGCGGGCTTCCTTGACGGCAATGTTCTCGAAGCCGACGTCTACCACGAAAAGGGCATCCGGCAATCCGTTCATGTCCTTGATGCCGCCCAGGTCGCGCTGCAGCTTGTTCATTTCGCGCCGCAGCTGGGTGACTTCCTTCTTGCCAAGCACGTTGAAGGTGCCATCCTGTTCCTGCTCTTCGAGGTCCTTGAGCCGGCGGATGGAGCCACGCACCGTATTGAAGTTGGTGAGCATGCCACCGAGCCAGCGATAGGCCACATGAGGCATACCGCAGCGACGGGCTTCCTCGGCGATGGTTTCCCGGGCCGCCCGCTTGGTGCCGACAAAAAGAATCCGTCCGCCATCCGCGGCGAGCTTGCCGGCATAGTTCAGGGCGTCCTGATACAGGGGCAGGGTCTTTTCGAGGTTGATGATGTGAATCTTGCTGCGCTGACCAAAGATGAACTTGGCCATTTTCGGGTTCCAGAAGCGGGTTTGGTGCCCGAAATGCACCCCCGCTTCCAGCATGTCGCGCATGGATACGCTGGAAGACATAGTTGATCTCCGTTTTGTACGGGTTGGGCCTCCATACGCCCCATGCGACAACCCCGGCCGGACAGGCTCCTGGGAGACCATCCTGAACCGGGGCACCCGGCCGCATGTGCCGGCGTATGTGTGGTTTGCTAATTGAAGTCGGGCTTTATACCATAAGCGGGATTTGTACACAACGCGGGGCGCCCCTGAGAAGGCGCTCCACCGGGGTTTTCGGGAACCGTCCCGGGCCCGGTGGGCCTCGCCCCGCCCCACCCGGAATGGCCATGTCCGTCACCATAAAATCAGCCGAGGAACAGGAAAAAATGCGGGTCGCCGGCCGGCTCGCCGCGCAGGTCCATGAAATGATCGGTGAGCACGTCCGCCCGGGCGTGACCACCGAAGAGCTGGACCGCATCTGTCATGACTTCATCGTCAACGAACAGCAGGCGATTCCCGCCCCGCTGAACTATCGCGGCTTCCCCAAATCGATCTGTACTTCGGTCAACCACGTGGTCTGCCACGGCATCCCGGGCCCGAAGAAGCTCAAACGGGGCGATATCATCAATATCGATGTCACCGTGATCAAGGACGGCTACCACGGCGACACCTCCAAGATGTACTTCGTGGGCAAGCCCTCGATCCAGGCGGAGCGATTGAGCCGGATCGCGCGAGAATCGATGCTTACGGGGATCCGCATGGTCCGCCCCGGTATCCGGCTGGGAGATCTCGGCCACGCCATTCAGACCCATGCCGAGGGCCACGGCTTCTCCGTGGTACGCGAATACTGCGGTCACGGCATCGGGCGGGGCTTTCACGAGGATCCCCAGGTCCTGCACTACGGCAAGCCCGGTACCGGCCTGGAGCTGCAGGATGGCATGACCTTCACCATCGAGCCGATGATCAATGCCGGTCGTCGTCATACCCGACTGCTGCCGGATGAGTGGACCGTGGTCACCAAGGATCACTCCCTCTCCGCCCAGTGGGAACACACCCTGCTGGTGACCGCGGACGGTTACGAAGTCCTTACCGCACGGCAGGAAGAGAATGACCTCTACTGAGCCGGCCACCCGGCGCCGCCGGGTGAACCTGGACTGGCTCGACGCACGCCTTGCCAGAGGTGTGAACAGTTCCGCCGATTACCGAAAGCTGCTGGAAGAGGGCCAGGAACAGCTACGCGAACTGATCCGGGAAGGTGCCTCGGCAGCCGTGCTGGTACACGGCAGGGCAAGGCTGGTCGATCGCCTCCTCGTGCATCTCTGGCGCCGACACGTGGGCCAGCCCCGCGGGCCGGTTCTGGCCGCGGTCGGTGGCTACGGGCGCGGTGAACTGCACCCCTGCTCCGACGTGGACCTGCTCGTCCTGGTCGAAGCCGCCGAACGCGACCGGCATGGCCCCGCGATCGAAGCTTTTCTTACCGCGTTGTGGGACATGGGCCTGGACCTGGGCCACGGGGTCCGCAGCATGGAGGAGTGCCGCAGCGACGCGCGCGAGGATATCCAGTTCGCGACCAATCTGATGGAAGCGCGGCGCCTGGCCGGTTCTCGGGCCCGTTTCAAGACACTGCGGGAACTGGCCTTTTCCGACGCATTGTGGAGTTCGCGCGAATTCTTCCAGCGCAAGCTGGCGGAACAACGCGCACGACACCACAAGTACCATGACACCGCCTACAAGCTGGAACCGAACGTCAAGGAAAGCCCCGGGGGCCTGCGCGATATCCAGATGATCGGCTGGGTGGCGAAACGTCATTTCGGCGCCCGCACCCTGCGCGATCTGGCCGGGTACGGCTTCCTGACCAATGACGAGTACCGCAGTCTGCTCCATGGCCAGCACCTGCTGTGGCGCATCCGCTGGCTGCTGCACGAATTTACCGGACGCAAGGAAGACCGCCTGCTGTTCGACCACCAGCTCCGCCTGGCCCGCGAATTCGGTTATGAGGACAGCGAGCATAACCTGGCGGTGGAACAGTTCATGCAGCGTTACTACCGGGAGGTGATGAAACTCAACCGCCTCAACGAAATGCTGCTGCAACTGTTCAACGAGGCCATCCTGCTCGAACGGGACACCGACCCCGAACCCATCAACGAACACTTTCAGGTGCGCAACGGTTACCTGGAAGTAGTGGACCGGGAAGTGTTCCGGCGCGAACCGTCTGCCCTGCTGGAGCTGTTCCATGTGCTCCAGCAACACCCGGAAATCGAGGGCGTGAGCGCGGCCACCATCCGGCTGGTACGGGCCTCACGGGACCAGATCGATGAATCCTTCCGTGCCGAGCCCGAGCATCAGAAACTCTTTCTGGCCATCCTGCGCGAACCCCAGGGCGTGACCCATGAGCTGCGCCGGATGAACCGCTACGGCATTCTCGGCCGCTATATCCCCGAATTCGGACAGATCGTCGGCCGGATGCAGTACGACCTGTTCCACACCTATACCGTGGACGAACACACCCTGGTCGTGGTGAGTAATCTGCGACGTTTCGCCCTGCCCCGCTTTGATCACGAATTCCCCGAATGCAGCCAACTGATGCAGGCATTCGACAAGCCGGAGCTGGCCTACCTGGCGGGGCTCTTTCACGACATTGCCAAGGGCCGTGGCGGGGATCATTCCGAGCTCGGCGCCCGGGATGCCGAGCACTTCTGTCGACAGCACGGCCTGAGTGACTATGACAGTCGCCTGGTCGCCTGGCTGGTACGCCATCACCTGCTGCTGTCCATTACCTCCCAGAAGCGTGATATCAGTGACCCGCGAGTGATCCATGAATTCGCGGAGGCGGTCGGAGACCAGCGCCACCTGGATTACCTCTACGTGCTGACCGTCGCCGATGTCCGCGCCACCAACCCGGAGCTGTGGAATTCCTGGAAGGCCTCCCTGTTCAACGAGCTCTATACTGCGACCACCCGCGCCCTGCGACGCGGGCTGGTCAACCCGGTCGCCCGCGACGAGCTGATTACCGAAACCCAGCGCGCCGCAAGGGCCCAATTGCTGGCGGACGGCATCGACGAAGAGGCGCTCGACAATGCCTGGGCGGCCCTGCCCGGCGACTATTTCCTGCGCCACTCGCCGGAGGAGATCATCTGGCAGACCCATGGCCTGCTGGAACACGAATCCGGCCAGGAACCGCTAGTGATGGTGCGGCGTGACAGCGAGCGCGGCGGAACCACGGTCTTCGTGTGCCTGCCGGCGGATGATCTCGCATTCGCCCGCAGTACCGCCGCCCTGGAACAACTCGGGCTCACCGTCCAGGACGCGAGAATCGTCTCCACCCGGGATGGGCGGACCCTGTACACCTGGGTGGTGCTGGAAGCGGATGGCGGCGAGAGCGAGGATCCGCGCCGGCGAAACGAAATCCTTGCCACCATGCGCCGCGAGGCGGCGCGCATGGGAACCGCACCACGCGATGTCCGGCGCCGCGTCAGCCGTCAACAGAAGGTTTTTTCCACGCCGACCTCGATCCGCTTCTCCGACGATGAGCGCAACCGGCGAACCGTGGTGGAAATCATTACCGCGGACCGCCCCGGCCTGCTCACCCGCATCGCCGAAGCCCTGCGCGACTGCCGGGTGCGCCTCCAGAACGCCAAGATCACCACCGTGGGCGAGCGGGCCGAGGACGTGTTCTTCATTACCGATACCAATGACCAGCCGGTGGACGACAGTGACCGGCGCGAGGCACTGGCAAGTGCCCTGACCGAGCGCATCGACCCGCCGACCGACCAGGAAAATCAGACTGGCTGACCATGAATCCGGACCTGGAAAAACTGTACCCCTACCCCTTTGAACGGCTCGCGGCGCTGAAAGCGGGCATCCAGCCCCCCTCGGATCGCGAGCACATTCCGCTGTCGATCGGTGAGCCGCAGCATGCGCCACCGGCTTTCATTCCCGAAGCACTGACAGCCCATCTGTCCGGACTCGGCAGCTATCCCATGGCCCCGGGGATACCGGAACTGCGCCGCGCCATCGCCAGCTGGCTGCAACGCCGGTTTGCGCTGGAACCCGGCATGGTGGACCCTGAAACCCAGATTCTGCCGGTGACCGGAACCCGGGAGGGCCTGTTCGCCCTGACCCAGGCGGTGGTGGACCGAACTGGCGGGGACGCGGCCGTACTCATGCCCAACCCCTTCTACCAGATCTATGAAGGTGCCGCGCTGCTGGCCGGGGCCGAACCGGTGTATCTGGACACACCCGCGGAAAACGCCTATCTGCCCGACCTGGAGGCGGTCAGTGAGGCAACCTGGCGGCGCTGCCAGCTCCTGTTCCTGTGCTCGCCCGGCAATCCCACCGGTGCGGTCATGGATCGCGACTATCTCGCGCGCGCCATTGAACTGGCCGAACAGTACGATTTCGTGCTTGCCGCCGATGAATGCTATTCCGAAATCTATCTCGACGAGACGGCACCGCCGCCCGGCCTGCTGGAAGTCTGTGCCGCCTCCGGACGCCGGGATTTTTCCCGCTGCGTGGTACTGCACAGCCTGTCGAAGCGCTCGAACGTGCCCGGCCTGCGTTCAGGCTTCATTGCCGGCGATGCCGATATTCTTGCGCCCTTCCGCCTGTATCGCACCTATCATGGCTGCGCCATGCCGCTGCCGGCGCAACACGCGAGCATCCCGGCCTGGGAGGACGACGACCATGTGGCGGAAAACCGTCGCGCCTATGTCCGCAAGTTCGACACGGTACTGTCCGTGCTGGAGCCGGTCCTGCCGGTACGCCGCCCCGCCGGTGCCTTCTATCTCTGGACGGCGGTGGGCGACGATGACGAGGCTTTCGCGCGCGAGCTTTTCCGGCAGGAGAACGTGACCGTCATCCCCGGCAGCTACCTCTCCCGCGACAGCGGGGGCCAGAACCCCGGCCGCGGCCATGTCCGGATCTCGCTGGTAGCCGGCGAGGATGAGTGTGAGGAAGCAGCCTGGCGGATTCGGCGGTTTGTGGAAAGATAAAAAAGTACACAGCACACAGAGCACAGTGTGCAGTGGGCCGAGCTAACCGATACGCTTAATCTGCTGTCTGATGGCAAAGTGCCATCCGTCAGCGAGTCGGAGGCATTGCCGTTCCGAAGCGCGACGACTTAGCCACTGGCACGGTCTGCTGTGCACTGTGCACTGTGC
>SLND01000118.1 GCA_007133205.1 Natronospiraceae bacterium
GCGGAGACGCAGAGAAGGTCAGTGACCTGGGAGAATGAGCTGTTGGAGAGGCTTTCAGCACCGAACTTCTTGCGAACCGGGATTATTGAACACGAAGGTCACGAAGGGAAAACACAAGGGCACGAAGAAAGGCCATTTTTTTGAAACTCTTCGTGTTCTTTTCCTTTTTCTTCGTGCTCTTCGTGTTAAAACCAACCGCCGGATCGGAGCCTCACCCAGGGATCGCGCCTGAAGCCATTGCTGCCTTCACAGCATGCGGAAACAAAAGATTTTCTCTGCGCCTTCGCGTCTCTGCGGGATAAGCAGCTTCATCCGCCAGCCACAGGCACCACCCTTACCCTTGGTTACGACGCTTGCGCTTTCTCCGGCGTTCGTGACGGCGGTGTTCGGTGGTCTTGAACCGGTTGTGGGTCCACAGGTATTGCGCCGGGATTCGCCGTGCCTGGGCTTCGATCAGCGCATTGACGGTGCGGCCGTCATCTTCAGGGCCCATGTCGGCGAAACCTTCCACCGGTGGCTCGATCCGCAGTCGATAACCCTGTGAACCGGGCAGGCGTTCGACCCAGTAGGGCAGTACCGGGGCTCCGGTGACGCGGGCGATGCGATGGGTGGCCGGGTTGGTGGGTGCGGGGTGGCCAAAGAAGGGCACGTTGACACTGTTGGCACCCACGTAGCCCTGGTCCGGGGCATACCAGACCGGGGTATTGGAACGCAGGCTGCGGAGCATTTCACGTACTGAATTGTGCGGGATGGCCTTTTCGAACTGCGCCTCGCGGCGGTTACGGCTGACCCATTCCAGCAGCTCATTCGGGTTGGGCTTGTACATCAGATGGAAGGGGTGGAACAGGGACAACAGTCGCCCGCCGATTTCCAGCGGAGTGAAGTGTGCCGAAAGCAGGATGGCGCCGTTTCCTTTCTCCAGGGCCCGCTCCAGATGTTCCAGGCCCTCCGTGTCTGCAACCAGTCCACGCAACCGCCGGTCGGAGGCCCACCAGCACATGGCGATTTCAAATACCGCAATGCCGAGTGCCTCGAAATGCTCTCGCACCAGGCGATCGCGTTGTGCCTCGGTCCACTCCGGAAAGCAGAGGCGCACGTTGTACTCGGCGACCCGTCGGCGGCGTCCGGCCAGAATGCGCATTAGCCGGCCCAGGCGACGGCCGACCGCGATCTGGGCGGAGTAGGGGATCAGTATGGACAGGCGCAGCAGGCCCAGGGCCAGCCAGCCACCCCAGTGGCGTGGATGTAATGGGGGTCGATTACGGGAATTGCGCTTGTTCATGCCAGGTTCAACTTTTCAACTAAAGCGTCTTTGGTCCAGAGCTTCAAGCTTCAAGCTACAAGCTGACCGTGCAGGATCCCGGCACCGAACAAAGTACTCAGTTCGAAAGGCAATGCGGACCCGATTCAGGTTTTCATTGCCACTGTGCATCGGCCGATGGGCTTGCAGCTTGCAGCTTGCAGCTTGTAGCTCGAAGCTTTCAACTTGCAACTTGAAGCTCATCCTCTCAACCACCGCCGCAGCGAGGGCCAGCGCTTGTGCAGTTTGGTCTTGAAACGGTCATGTGACCAGAAATACTGTTCCGGCACGCGCTCGATCTGTGCTTCCAGAATGCGGGTGGTACGTTCGGTGTCGGCGACCGGGTCCTCTCCGGGGAAATCCTCAAGGGCCGGCAGAATGTGCAGGCGATAGCCGGCAGCCCCCGCAAGGCGTTCCGGATAGAAGGGCAGGACGCGGGCGTTGCCGGCCCGGGCCATGCGCGGCGTGGCGGTGTTGGTCGGGGCCGGGTAGCCGAAAAAGGAGACCATTGCCGAATTGGCCCGTACGTAGCCCAGGTCCGGTGCGTACCAGACCACGCGTTTCTGGCGCAGGCTGCGCAGCATGCGACGGACTTCATCGGACCGGATCACGCCGTCGAAATGGCGCTTTCGGTTGCGGCTCATCACGTATTCCAGCACGGGGCTGCGGTTTTCCTTGTACATCAGGTCAAAGTCGGTATGCAGTCCCAGCAGCCGCCCGCCGATCTCGAGCGAGGTGAAGTGGGCACTCATCAGGATGACACCGACCGATTCCCGGCGGGCCGCCTCCAGGTGCTCCAGGCCCTCGACTTGGACCCAGCGGCGAAGCCGACGGGGCGAGGCCCACCAGCCAAGACCGATTTCAAACAGGCCGATGCCCACTGCCTCGAAGTGCCTGCGGGCCAGGCGGTGACGTTCCGTCCGGGACATCCGCGGAAAGCAGCGCTTGAGATTGAGATGGGTATAGAGGCGCCAGCGCCAGGCCAGGGGGTATACCAATCGTCCGGTTACCCGGCCCAGGCCAACGATCACCGGATAGGGCAGCAGCACCAGCAGGCGTAGCAGGCCGAGGCCGAACCAGGCCGGCCAGTGACGGGGGGCAATGGGCGGTCGACTCATTTTGTTGTCGGTTTTGCCGTTTGCGGTCGCAAATCACGGAAGTTTAACAGGCCGAGGCAGCGCTGATGGCGGGCCGTCGGATACAATGGCGCCTCACGAAATGACCGGGAGTGAAATCGTGCAATTGCCCCATTGGGAAAAGGGCCGGGTGCTGGTGGTTGGCGACGTGATGCTGGACCGCTATTGGCGGGGCGCCACCGGGCGGATATCCCCCGAGGCACCGGTGCCGGTGGTGCGCGTGGCCGACGAGGATAATCGTCCGGGCGGTGCCGGCAACGTGGCGGTCAATCTGGCCAGTCTGGGAAGCCGACCCCGCCTGCTGGGCTGTGTCGGACGGGACACCGAGGCGGACCTGCTGCGCGCCGCTCTGGATCGCAGTGGCATTGCGCATGAGCTGGTGCCCTGGGAGCGCCCGACCATTACCAAGTTGCGGGTCATCAGCCGCAACCAGCAGCTCATCCGGCTGGATTTCGAGACCCCGGCTGGTGATGAAGCCCCGATGGCAGGCTTGACAGAAGGCTTGCGCGCCAATCTGGAAGGCAGCGATGTCGTGATTCTCTCCGATTACGCCAAGGGCGCGATGGCCGAAGTCCAGGCCATGATCGAGGCCGCGCGCAAGCAGGGATTGCCGGTGCTGGTGGATCCCAAGGGTCGTGATTTTTCCCGCTATCGCGGTGCGACTGTGCTGACTCCGAATCTCGGCGAGTTCGAGGCAGTGGTCGGTGCCTGTCCGGACCAGGACACGCTCGTGACCCGGGGGCAGGCACTGGCCCGGGAACTGGAACTCGAGGCCTTGCTGGTGACCCGGGGCGAACAGGGCATGAGCCTGATCCGGACCGATGGTGGCGTGCTGCATCTCCCGGCTCGTGCGCGCGAGGTGTTCGATGTGACCGGTGCCGGCGACACCGTGATCGCGGTGATGGCCGGAGCATTGGCCTCAGGTGCGGTACTGGAGTCCGCGGCGGAGATTGCCAACCTGGCCGCCGGGCTGGTGGTCGGGCGCCTGGGAGCCGCGAGCGTGACCCCGGCCGAGCTGCGGCTCGCGATCCACGATGCCGGGGCGCCGGAGGCGGCGGTCATGGACGAGGACACCCTCAAGGCGGCCGTGGCCCATGCCCGCTCGAAGGGGGAACGCATCGTGATGACCAATGGCTGTTTTGATCTGCTCCATGCCGGGCATGTGCGCTACCTGCGTCAGGCCCGGGCAATGGGAGATCGGCTCATCGTCGCGGTCAATGACGATGATTCGGTTCGCCGGCTCAAGGGAGACTCGCGGCCGGTGACGCCTCTGGACGATCGCATGGGGGTGCTGGCGGCACTGGAGTCCGTGGACTGGGTGCTGCCCTTTTCCGAAGACACGCCGCAGCGGGTGATCTGTGAACTGCTGCCGGATTGCCTGGTCAAGGGAGGGGACTATCGTCCGGAAGAGGTGGCCGGTCACGACTGTGTGGTCGCCAACGGCGGCGAGGTCCGGATTCTGGAGTTCATGGAGGGACGATCCACCAGTGAGACAATCAAGCGAATTCGTGGTGTCTGACAGCGGCGAGCAGAAAAACGCGCGCCCCGGCAAGGGCGCGAGCCGAAAGCGCATCGGATATAACCTGCTGCTGCGGGGGCTGCTGCCCTTCGCTCTGCCGGCCCTGGAGTGGCGTGCGCGCAAGCAGGTGTCGCAGGGAGACCGCTGGCGCGAACGCCTCGGTTTCGTCCCGCGGCGACCCGCCGGGGACGCACCGATCTGGGTACATGCGGCCAGTGTGGGTGAAGTCCAGGCCGCCCTGCCCCTGATCCGCAGTCTCGCCAATACCATGCCCGAGCGGACCGTGCTTGTGACCACCTTCACCGCAGCCGGGGCACGGCAGCTGCGCCAGTCGGCCGGTGACCGTGTCGTGCAGCTGATGCTGCCCTATGACCTGCCCGGACCGGTCAACCGTTTTCTCGATCGTGTCCAGCCGGCCGCTCTGCTGGTGATGGAGACCGAATTGTGGCCGAATCTTTTCCGGGAGGTGCACCGGCGGTCGATTCCGCTGCTGGTCGGCAGTGCTCGCATCAGTGATCGCGCCTGGCGTCGATACCAGAAGATTCCCGGTCTGGTGGCCGAAACCCTGAACTGTGTCGATCTGGTCGCCGCCCAGAGCGAAGTGGATGCGGAGCGCTTTCGCAACCTGGGGGCCCCGGAGGATCGGGTCGAAACCCTGGGCAACGTCAAATTCGATCTCCAGGCTTCCAGTTCGGTTGCCGAGCAGGGCTCGGGCCTGCGGCGCATGCTGTTCCCGGACCGGCCCGTATGGCTGGCTGCCAGCACCCGGCCCGGTGAGGAAGAAAAGGTCCTTGATGCCTTTGAAAAGGTACGCAGCGAGCAGCCCGGCACCCTTCTGGTTCTTGCACCGCGCCATCCCGAGCGTGCATCAGGCCTGAAGCAGCTTCTCAAGGCCCGTGCGCTCAAGGATGTTTCGCGCAGCGAACAGCGTCCGGCTGATGACGATACCGACGTTTTCATCCTCGATACCCTGGGCGAGTTGATCAATTTCTATGCCGCCAGCGATGTCACCTTTGTTGGCGGGAGCCTGGTGCCGGTCGGCGGGCACAACCTGCTGGAACCGATCGTGCTCGGCGTGCCGGTGCTGACCGGTCCCTATTATGACAATGCCGTGGACGTGGCCGAGATGCTGCTCGCCGCGGGTGCGGTGCGCCGAGTGGCCGATGCGGATGAGCTGGCCCAGCGGGTGAGCGAGATCCTGGCCGACAGTGCGGTGCGTGCCCGGATGGCGGAACGCGGATGGCGCGTGATCGAAACCAACCGTGGCGCGGTGGACCGGCTCGTCGACCGGGTGGGGCGCCTCATTGGCGACGAAGTTGCCGGCATGCCCCAGCCCTGAGATCCCTGTTGGGGCTTCGTTCCGGCGGTTGTTTTTGACACGGAGGACACGGAGGAGACACGGAGATCACGGAGAGGAATCGAATATTGTCTCCGCGAATACCATTGCCAGCCGGCGGCAATTGGAATGACGCTTGACCTGCCCTCAAACTGGGGTCCTTAACACGAAGCGCACGAAGAAAAAGGAAAAGGACACAAAGGGTTTCAACAAAAAGTGCATTACCTTCGTGTCCTTGTGTTTTTCCTTCGTGACCTTCGTGTCAAAAGATACCGTCAGAACGAAGCCCCTCACTGCCGTCCCATAGAAAACGTTTCAGGGATTCAACAAGTAATTCCTCCGTGCCCTCCGTGTCTCCTCCGTGTCCTCCGTGTTCAATAATCCCGGTGCGCCAGTAGTTCGAGGCTGAAAGCCTCTCCTACAGTCGGTGCATCCAGGCCATTGATCTTCTCTGCGTCTCCGCGGCTCAGCGGGATCCAGACTTCTCTCCCCCTTCTCGCTCGCTGTTGTTCGCTTCAAGGGGGAGGGCCTGAATTTTCCCCACCTTCAACCCGGCGTGTCCCCGGGGGGGCTGTGCCTGCTCGATATCCAGATCCTCGGGGTCGGCATCTTCCGGGCTGATCATTTCCCCGGGTTCTGCGCCCATCAGTTCATTGAGTGCCCTAATATCATCGATTCCCAGGGCGCCGGTGGCGGCCTTGAGGCGGAGGGTATCGAGCAGGAAGTCATAGCGGGCGCGGGCGAGATCCACCTGGGCCCGGAACAGGGAATCCCGGGCTTCGAGGATATCCACGGTGGTGCGGGTGCCGACCTCGAAACCGGCCTGAGTGGCTTCCAGGGCCACCTGGTTGGATCGCACCGCCTGGGTCAGCGCCTGTACCCGTGAGCGTTCCGATTCGACTCCTAGAAAGGCATCGATGGTTTCCCGCTCCGCTTCGCGGCGCTGACGTTCGAGACGTTCTTCGGCCGCAAGCATGTTCTGGTGGGCCTGGCGGGTGCGCGAGCGAATCTGGCCACCGGAATAGATCGGTACATTGAGCTGCACCCCCACGCTTCGGGTATCCAGGTCCTGCTGATCGAACACGCTGCCGCCATCCTGTTCGAGCCGGGTCAGGTTCGCGGTCAGTTCGAGGGTCGGGTAGTGACCGGCCCGTGCCTGGCTCACTTCCTGTTCACTCACCTGGCTTCCAAAGCGGGCTGCCGCGATCCGAAGATTGTTCTCCTTGGCCATGCCGACCCAGGCCTCGGGATCGGTTGGTTCGGGACGGTCGAGGGGAATGTCCTCGTGGGGTGCCACGATCTCGTCGGCATGGACACCAATGATTTCGCGCAGTTGCTCGCGGCGCAGGTTCACCGTCCGTTCCGCAGCAATGCGATCGGCTACCGCCTGGTCATAGGCGGCCTCTGCCTCCTGGACATCGGTCATCGAGACCAGGCCGGCCTCCATCCGGCGCTGGGCCCGGTCCCGCTGGCGTTCGATCGACTCCTCGCTGGCGATGGAAGAGGCCTTGCGGTCCAGGGCTTCGAGCAGGTCGAAATAGGCCTCCGCGGTCCGGATTGCAAGATCCTGCAGTTCAGCCTCGAATTCCGTGTCGGCTTGCGCTACCTGGGCATGGGCGCGGTCAAGTTCGCGAAATCGCTCCCAGTCAAACAGGGTCTGGGACAGACTCAGGTTGAAGCGGGTGGTCTCCTGTTCGCGGTCGAAGGGAATGATCCCCGGTTCGCCGTCCTCATCGAAATCAAAGCGTTCACCGTCGGAGACGGATTCGTCGTAACTGGCGGTGAAATCCAGCTGCGGCAGCAGTGCGCCGCGTGCCTGGGGATGATTCTCGCGTGTGGCATTGCGGCTTGCCCGCTGTTCGCGCAACTGCGGGTCGTTCTCCAGGGCGAGTTCATAGGCCTGAAGCAGGTCCAGTGGCTGCGCCACGGAGAGGGCAGGCCCAACGGCCAGCAGGCCGGCGATGATCCAGGTGGGGGTCCGCGACATCATGTTACGACTCCTCGCGAGTAGGTCCGATCCGTGTGATTGGGTGTTTTATTGTAGTATATCGCAGGCGACCGTCAAGTGCCGGTCGGCATCACCCGGCAGATATCAATCAGTAACGCGGCAGGTCCGGGTCCACTTCCAGCGACCAGGCATCAATGCCGCCTTCCAGATTGAGGACCATCTCGAAGCCGTTGCGTTCAAGGAATTGCCCGGCCATGGCACTGCGGATGCCGTGATGGCAGAGGACCAGGACCGGGCGGTGGGGGTCAAGGCGCTCCAGTTGACCGGGGAGCTCCGACAGGGGGACATGGACTGCACCGGGCAGGGCGGCAATGTCCAGTTCGCTCTGCTCACGGACATCGAGCAGTTGCCACTCAGCGCGTTCCAGTGCTTGGCGGGCCGCGCCCGGGGTGATCGCCTGCATGAGGATTCCCGTGGACCGGTGTTCGGATCCTCTCGGTGGTGTCTTTTCAGAGCGTGAAGCTTACCGGATCCCAGGCATTGACCAGCGTCGGGACGTCGGTTTCAAACAGGGAGTCCCGCGCCCAGTCATCTTCGTCCATCCGGGTGTACAGGACCGCTTCCATGGCCGGAGAGCGGCCCAGAATGGCGATCAGGCGACCGCCAAGCTTGAGGCGCTCGCGGAAACTGTCGTGGAGCTGCGGCATGGCTCCGGTCACCGTGATCACGTCGTAGGATTCATCGGTCCAGTCCAGTCGCGAGGCATCCTGCTGGCGCGCTTCCAGATTGGCCAGGCCCAGGTCCTTCCAGGTCTCGCTGGCCTGGTGGCAGAACTGTTCGTGGTAATCCACGCTCAGGACCTGGCCGCCCAGTTCGGCCAGGCAGGCGGCGAGGTAGCCGCTGCCGGTACCCACATCCAGGACGGTCTCTCCAGGCTGGACTGCCGCCGCCTGCAGAATCCGACCGTCCAGTTTCGGCGGCAGCATGATCTGGTTCTGGGCCAGCGGGATGCTGGCCTCGCAAAAGGCCAGCGCGCGATAGCGTTCCGGGACGAATCGCTCCCGGGGCATCGTGCTCAGTACTTCCAGGACCCGCGGGTCGAGTACGTCCCAGGTACGTATCTGGCAATCGACCATGAGCTGGCGGGCCTGGTCCATGTCTTGAGGCTGTTCGGTCGGGTCCATGGCAGTTACTCGGAAAGCTTGAACGGGAATTCGCGGGACGCCTGCACCCGCGCGGGCAAGCGTAGGATACGACCGCACGCGGCGCCTCGCAAGCCGTCACCTGGCAGGCGAATAGCACTCAACCTGCAGGTCCTCAGCGGATGGGAAGTTCGACACGCACCCGGAACTCGTATTTGCCGTCGATCTTCTCGATTCCCACTTCGGCACTGCCCGAAAGTTCGCTGGCGCGCGTCTGGATGTTGTGCAGGCCCCTGCCCTTCGGCAGTGAGCGTTGCCCGTCCTCCGGCGGGGTCACACCGTCGTTGCACAGCTCCAGTCTGAGCAGTCCGTCCTGATAGCTAACCCGAAAACGGCAGCATTCCGGGCTGGCATGACGCACCATGTTGGTAATCGCTTCGTCCAGGATACGGCGCAGGTTGATCTGATGGCGCGTGCCCAGTTCGACGTTCTCCGGCAGGTCCTTGACACCCCTTGGCTCGAAGCGGGCGCCAATCTGGCCCAGGCGTTCACCGGCGTCCTCCTGCCACTGTTGCAGGAGGTCCCGCAGGGAAATCCGCTCCCGGTTGTCCAGGGCGCGGATACTGTCGCGCAGGGCACTGAGAGCGCGGCGTGCCAGTTCCGCCTGACGGGGCGTGGAGGCGGAATGGATCAGTGTCAGCACACGCCCACCCACATCATCATGGAGGTCGCGCATGATGCGTGCCTGTTCCCGGCGGACCCCTTCGGCCTCCGCCATGCGCAACTCGAAGGCCTGGCGACCGACCTCCATCAGGTCCCGGACCGAATTCACGTCACGCTGGCTGAACAGACGATTGCCTTTCATTGCATAGTGCATTGCCAATGCGCCGCCAGCGCTGATGGTGGGTGCGATCAGGGTAGCGCCCTCGTCATCCAGTCGCGGCTCGGCTGCGCGTTCCATGGTGTCGCGCAGCTCCAGGGGCTGAAAGAGGGAATCAAGGGTTTCCAGCCAGATCTGGTCGGCTTCGTCACCCGACTCGGCGGTAAACAGCCGCTGCATCAGCCGGGGCATTTCACGGTTCAGGTCGGATTCGGTGTAATTGACGATCCGGCGCCAGACCCACTGACGGAGCGGGAAATACAGCCAGGCAGCAATCAGGATGGCGACCCACAAGGCTTCAATCGGACCGAGTCCCAGCAGGAGTACCAATGCGATATCGACTGCGACAATGGTCAGGCCGGACAGGAACCAGAGCCAGGCCATGAACCACCAGCGTTCGAGTTCGAACAGGCGGTAGCGGAGTACACCCAGGGCAAAGCCGACATAGACCAGCGAAGCGAAGGCCACCAGAAACAGGGGTGAGGTGGGCACTTCCAGGTCCAGCATGACGGGGACCATGTAGACCGCCACCCCAATCCCGAGACTGAGGAAGACGAAGAGAAAGACCCACTTGAGGGCGGCACGATCCGCTGGCGTCCCGGTCGTGGCCCGCCACTGGACGACCCCGATGCCGATGCCCACCAGGTACAGCAGGGCCACGGGCATATAGAAGGTGTGGGGTGGAATGTCGGTCCACTGGTAGATCTCGTTGAGCTGATAGAGCACGAGCAGTGGGACAAGCATGCTCGCGATCGGCAGGCGGGTGGCCGGACGTGGGTATTGGGCCAGGAGGACGGCGAGAGCTCCAATCACCACGGTCTGGGCAATGTGATTGGCAATCAGTGAAAACTCCAGCAATGCCGGATCCATGGACGGGTCGCGGCTGCCGAAAATGCTGTGGAACAGAGTCGCCAGGAAGAAACCGGCACCGGACAGGGCCAGCAGCTGGGCGGCCCGGTTGCCCGGCCGGAAACTCCATACCGCGCTGCTGATCATCAGGGCGATCAGACCGAAAAGATGAAAGAGCCAGAAGGTCGGAGGCAGAGTGGCCAGCGGGCGTGAATCGGCCGGTGTCAGATCGATTTCAGCTCCGGCAGTGGTGACCACGATTACCCGGCCTGCGGCGAGCGCGTCCGAAATCTTGCGATGGCGTGCAAGGTAATCGTTGTAGCTGGCAAAGTCGGACAGGTTGTGGGGCTCTAGCCGGGGATCGAATTCGCGCAGGGAGGTCCAGCGGCCCTCGGCATCGCGAATGCCCACGATGCGGTCCCCGACGAAAGCCTGACCCGCTGCAGGTCCGGGATCATGGACCCGTTCGACCATGACGTTGCCACGCTCGTCCATGGCCAGGTCGAGGCCCAGCCAGGGGGTGGAGAGCAGCTGCCATGCGGCCAGTGCGACCAGCGCCAGCGCCGCCAGCCCGATCGCAAACATCATGCGTACGGGCGCGACATGGAATCTGCCCGGCCGGATGCCCTGCATGGGGAGTCCCTTTATCCTGAAAAACGCCCGTAAAGCCTAGCGCGATTCGTCGGGATCGACGAGCCCGAGGCTCATGGCTTCCCGGATGGCCTCCGCCTTGCCGGAGACGTTGAGCTTGCGATAGATGGTCTTGATATAGCCGGCGGCCGTGTTCGGAGTGATATCGAGTGCACGACCAATATCCTGGCGGTTGAACCCGCGCGACATCAGACTGAGCACTTCCAGCTCCCGCTCGGTGAGCCGGGGACCGTCATGGCGTGCCTGCGGGTCACCCGAGGAGAGATAACGGAGCAGACGACGGGAGACGCTCGGCGAGAGGGGAGGATTGCCCCAGGCGATGCCCTTGAGCTGTTCGATAAGCAGTTCCTTGGGCTGGTCCTTGAGAAGGTACCCCTTGGCACCCGCCTTGATCGCGGCAAATACGTGGCTGTCGTCATCATAGATGGTGGTCACTACTGCATAGGTGTCGGGGTGCTTTTCATGCAGTTCAGTCACCAGCTCGATTCCGCTGCCATCCGGCAGACTCAGATCGATCAGGGCCAGATTCAGGCCACCATCCAGTTGTTCCCGGGCTGCCTCCAGGGTCTGGGCGGTGACCACCGTGGCTCCGGGAAACCCCTCGTGCGTCAGCTCACTGAGCCACTGCAAGGTACTGGGATTGTCCTCCAGTATGAGTATTCGCTCCATCCCGCAGTATACCTCCCCTTGGATTCTGTTCGTGGTCCGCCCTCTCCGGGCTCGGGTATGCACCCTGGAAGCGCTGCCCGTCCCGTCGCCCACCTTCCGAGCTTGCGCGCGGAAATCCGGACATCGGGTGAAAATTCCCGCCCCCCACACGGAAAGGTATCAGGCCGCGCGGGTCCGGGCGACCCCTTAAATGGGGTCCCCCACAGCACAGGTCGTCCGCGGGAGTCCCCCGGGGCCAGGCCAGCGTCATGTGCGAGCTCCGGCTCAATGGTGTGAACTGGTTCACGGTCCGCGCAGATGGCCGCAAATTCCCATGCCTTGTCTGTTCCTGCCGGCAATGCCATGCTGTGTGCCGTCCACAGGGGTGCCCCGACAGGGGGCTGAGAGCCCGCCGGGCCGGCACTGCCGGCAGCGCGGAAACCCTGAGTGTCCGGATCCACCGGACACGGGAACCTGATCCGGGTCATGCCGGCGCAGGGACATGGAATTCAAGGACCCCGAGTGGGTCGCTCGCTCCATATCCACGCCCCGCCCGGATCTCCTATGCCTTTGATTCAGGAGGTCCGAAATGAGTGCGATTCCAGAAGATCTCAAGCGGCGCACGGCCGAGCTCAACGAGGAAGCCGTCCGTCCCTTTCCCAATTCCCGCAAGGTGTATGTCACTGGCAGGCGCGAGGACATTCGCGTGCCCATGCGGGCGATTGCCCAGTCGCCCACCGCGGCACTGTTCGGCGAGGAGGACAATCCCGACATTCATATATATGACACCTCCGGGCCCTATACCGACCCCGACGCCGAAGTAGACTTGCTCAGCGGGCTCGCGCCACTGCGTGAGCAGTGGATCGAGGAACGCGGCGATACCGAGTGGCTGGACGGGCCCACCTCCGAGTACGGCCGTGAGCGCGAGCGGGATCCGGCCATCGCCGGCATTCGTTTCGACCGCAGCCGAGCTCCACGGCGCGCGAAGCCCGGGGCCAATGTCAGCCAGATGCATTACGCCCGGCGCGGGATCGTCACCCCGGAAATGGAGTTCATTGCGATCCGGGAAAACATGAAGCGAGCCGAACTGGCCGAGAATGCACTCGCCAGCCAGCATCCAGGTGAGTCCTTCGGGGCCGCAATCCCGAAGGAGATCACGCCGGAGTTCGTCCGTGACGAGGTTGCGCGCGGGCGGGCCATCATCCCGGCCAATATCAATCACCCGGAAGCCGAGCCGATGATCATTGGCCGCAACTTCCTGGTGAAGATCAATGCCAACATGGGCAATTCGGCGGTGACCAGTTCCATTGCCGAGGAAGTGGAAAAGATGGTCTGGGCTACCCGCTGGGGTGGCGACACCATCATGGACCTGTCCACCGGCAAGCACATCCACGAGACCCGCGAGTGGATCATCCGCAACTCCCCGGTACCGGTCGGCACCGTGCCCATCTATCAGGCTCTGGAGAAGGTCAACGGCGAGGCTGAGGCCCTGACCTGGGAGATCTTCCGCGATACCCTGATCGAACAGGCCGAGCAGGGCGTGGACTACTTCACCATCCACGCCGGCGTGCGCCTGCCCTATGTCCCCATGACCGCGAAGCGGCGCACCGGCATCGTCTCGCGGGGCGGCTCGATCATGGCCAAGTGGTGCCTGGCCCATCACCGGGAGAGTTTCCTCTACGAGCACTTCGAGGATATCTGCGAAATCATGAAGGCCTATGACGTGTCCTTCTCGTTGGGTGACGGACTGCGTCCGGGTTCGATCGAGGATGCCAATGACGAGGCCCAGTTCGCGGAACTGGAAACCCTGGGGGAGCTCAGCGAAATCGCCTGGAAGCATGATTGCCAGGTGATGGTGGAAGGACCCGGGCATGTGCCCATGCAGTTGATCAAGGAGAACATGGACAAGCAGCTCGAGGCCTGTGGTGAGGCACCTTTCTATACCCTCGGGCCCCTGACCACCGACATCGCGCCCGGTTATGACCACATCACTTCCGGCATCGGCGCGGCCATGATCGGCTGGTACGGCACCGCCATGCTCTGCTACGTCACCCCCAAGGAGCATCTCGGTCTGCCGAACCGGGATGATGTGCGAGAAGGCATCATCACCTACCGCATCGCCGCCCATGCCACTGACCTGGCGAAGGGCCATCCCGGTGCCCAGGTGCGCGACAACGCCCTGTCCAAGGCCCGGTTCGAGTTCCGCTGGGAAGACCAGTTCAACCTCGGCCTTGATCCGGAACGGGCACGCGAGTTCCACGACGAGACCCTGCCCAAGGATTCGGCCAAGGTCGCCCACTTCTGCTCCATGTGCGGGCCGAAGTTCTGCTCCATGCGGATATCCCAGGAAGTACGCGAATACGCTGCGGAGCGAGGCCTGGATGAAACTGACGCTGTCGACAAGGGTCTGCAGGAGAAGGCCGCGGAATTCCGGCAAAAGGGCAGTGACCTGTATCTCAGGAAATGAGCCATGCCGGCCGCACTTGCAATGGGCTGAACAGGGGGCTCTCTGAATGCAGATCTGGGTCGATGCCGATGCCTGTCCGGTGGCGATCAGGGAGATTCTGTTCCGGGCCGCTGAACGGACCGGTTTGCACCTCACCCTGGTCGCCAACCATCGTCTCCGGCACCCGCCCCTGAAGAACATCCGGGTCTGGCAGGTGAGTTCCGGCTTCGACGTGGCCGATGACGAGATCCTGAGACGGATCGAGGCCGGGGACCTGGTGATCACTGGCGACATCCCCCTGTCCGCCGAGCTGATCAGGAAGGGGGCGCATGTGCTTTCTCCTCGCGGCGAGCGCCTCAGTCGCGAGAACATCGGCGCACGCCTCAACATGCGCGATTTCATGGAAAGCATGCGCAGCAGCGGGCTGCATACCGGCGGCAGTCCGGCCCTGAGCCAGGCCGACCGCAAGCAGTTCGCGGATCAGCTCGACCGTATTCTGAATGCCCGTCGCAACAGGGCTGAGTGAGATCTCCGCGGACTCCGGGACATGCGGGTCTTCAGGTAAGCTACACTTGTCCACAGGAAGGCGCTGCTACATGGGAGAGCGTGGCCTGATACGGTGCTGCCCTCTCCGTGCCTTGGTTTGGCAATGGCGTGGCAACTATCTCTGGATGCCGCGTTCATGCAACCGGAACGGACAAGCCCAGTCATGAGCCGCGTAATGAAGCCAAGATCGATTGCGACCGTGTTCATCACCACGGTGGTGATCTTCCTGCTGGTGACCGGTATCACGCTGGTTGCCTTTGCCGGCTTTACGCTGGCCCAGACTGGCACACTGCAGGACAAGACACAGGAAGCGGTCTTCGAAAGTATCCGC
>SLND01000073.1 GCA_007133205.1 Natronospiraceae bacterium
GCCCAGGCCACCACCGCGGGGAAGGCCGCCATGGCGGCAACCAGGCCGGCCATGAGCAGCAGGGCGAGCGGCAGGGGGACTTCGCCGTATTGATGCAGGCTGATGTAGGTCCAGTAGGTCCCTGCACCGAACATGCCGACGCCATAGAGCCAGCCCAGGAACAGGGCTCGACGGGGTGAATGCCCGCGCCAGAGCAGGAAGGCGCCCGCCAGTGACAGCACCGCCAGTGGCCACAGGTGAAAGGGAGCGAAGGCAGGAACCATGAGCACGCCAAGCAGGACCGCGGTGGCGGATTGCACGCGCTCTTGCTGAAAAAAACGGGTGATGGCTGCAAGCGTTTCCTGCACGGGACTGTGTACCTGTGTTCGAGTGCGGCGCAAGGGCTTTGTTTCCAAGTGGGCTGCGGTGCTTGACCCGCCTGCCGCATGGGCGGGCGCATTCCGCTCAGGCCTGATTGTCGCTGTCGTCGTCCGGAACCGCTTCGGGCAGGGTGACCTCCAGCAGGCTGATGCGGCGGCTGTCGGCCCGCAGTACGCGGAAACGGAGTTCGTCCAGGCTGACTTCTTCCCCCTGGTCCGGCAGATGGCCGAGCGCGTGGGTCACCAGACCGCCGATGGTATCGAACTCCTCGTCCTCCAGCCGGGTGCCGAGGGCTTCGTTGAAATCCTCCAGCGGGGTCAGTCCGCGTACATGATAGACCGTCGGACTCTGGCGTATCAGGTCACCTTCATCATCCTCGGTGTCGGTTTCGTCATCGATATCACCGACGATCTGCTCGAGGACATCCTCGATGGTCACCAGCCCGGAAACACCACCGTACTCGTCGACGACAATGGCCATGTGATTGCGGCTTTCCCGAAAATCGGAAAGCAGCACATTGAGGCGTTTCGACTCCGGGATGAAGGCGGGTGGGCGCAGATATTCGCGGACATTGAAACTGGCCGGCCGCCGTTCGGCGAAGTGACGCAGCAGATCCTTGGCAAGTACGATCCCGACCACCTCGTCGCGGCTTTCCCCGACCACCGGAAAGCGGCTGTGTCCGGATTCGATCGCCCGTTCCAGCACGCTGTCGATGTCATCATCGCGGCGGATCACCACCATCTGTCCTCGCGGGACCATGATGTCGCGCACCTGCATTTCCGAGACCTGCAGGACGCCTTCCAGCATGGACTGGGCTTCAACGTCGAAGAGCTCGCGCTGCTGCGCATCGCGCAGCAGATCGACCAGTTCATCCCGGTCCCGCGGCTCCCCCGACAGGGCCTGGCCAATGCGGCCGAACAGCCCCTTGATGCCCTTGTCCTGTTCTTCGCCTTCGGTGTCTGAGCGGTTCATGAACTCCCTTCCGCGGTCCTGGTGTCGTCCCCGCCTTGCCAGAGATAAGGATCAGGATAGCCGAATTCGACCAGCAGGCGGCGTTCGATTCCTTCCATTTGCTCCGCTTCCCGAGGGCTCTGGTGGTCATGGCCGAGCAGATGCAGTACGCCGTGGACTGTCATGTGCGCCCAGTGGGCGCGCTCGGACTTGCCCTGTTGCGCCGCTTCGGTTCGCACCACCGGTGCGCAAATCACGATATCTCCCAGCGGCTGCCAGGGCAGCCCCGCCAGTGCCTCTCCGGGAAAGGACAGGACATTGGTTGCCCGGTCCCGTTTCCGCCATTGCCGGTTGAGCGTGCGTCCCTCTTCGGCGTCCACCACCCGAATGACCATTTCTCCCGCAGGCGCCTGTGTCGCCCGCAGGGCCGCCTCGGCCCACCAGCGAAAAGTCGGTGCCGCGGGAACGCCGCGGCGGGGACAGGCGAATTGCACATCGATCCAGTATTCGGGTCCGTCGTGCTCGCTCATTGATCGGTGTGCCGTTCGTAGGCCGTGACGATTTCCTGCACCAGGGGGTGACGGACCACATCCCTTGCCGTGAAGAAGGTGAAATCAACCTTGTCCACGTCCTTGAGCACTTCAATGGCGTGTCGAAGGCCGGAGGTCTGGTTACGCGGGAGATCAATCTGCGTGACATCCCCGGTGACCACCGCGCGGGATCCGAAACCGATGCGGGTGAGGAACATCTTCATCTGTTCGACCGTGGTGTTCTGGGCCTCGTCGAGGATGATGAAGGATTCGTTCAGGGTGCGCCCGCGCATGAAGGCGAGGGGGGCCACTTCAATGATATGGCGGTCGATCAGCCGCCCCACTCGTTCGAAGCCGAGCATTTCGTAAAGCGCGTCATACATCGGGCGCAGGTAGGGATCGACCTTCTGTGCCATGTCGCCGGGCAGAAAACCGAGGCGCTCGCCGGCTTCGACCGCCGGTCGCACGAGAATCAGGCGCCGGACCTGATCCCGTTCCAGTGCGTCCACCGCACTGGCTACCGCGAGATAGGTCTTGCCGGTGCCCGCCGGGCCGATGCCGAAACACAGGTCCCGTTCCTGCATTGCCGCGAGGTAACGGCGCTGGGCCGGTCCGCGTCCCTCGACGGGCCCGCGGCGGGTATGCACGGTCACATTGGTAGCGACATCCTCGCGATCATTGACCAGGGCATCCAGATCGGAATCCTGGAGGCGCACATGAATGCTCTCGGGACTGAGTTCCTGGTCCCGGGTGCTGTCATAGAGTGACTTGAGCAGTTCGCCGGTCGCGGTCACCGGGCCCTCATCGCCGATCACGCGAAAATGATTGCCGCGATTACTGATTTCCACGCCCAGGCGGCGTTCCAGCTGGCGCAGATGCTCGTCGAACTGACCGCACAGGTTGGCGAGACGCCGGTTGTCCACCGGCTCGAGGGTGATATCAAGAGAGCTGGGATTGGGAGTCAATTCCTGGCTGTTGCCTCTTTCCGCGTGTCCAGAACCGGCTTCCATTATACCAGTGCCGGCCTGCAGTAGCTGTCCATGACTCGCTCAGGAGGCCTGTCTTGCAAGCCAGTTGCTCATCTCGTCAATGGCCTCGAGCGTGGGTCCGCAATACTGGCGCAGGAAGGCTTCGTCCGGGGTGGTGCCGGACGGCAGGGTGCGCGCGGCCGCAAGCGCGGCGCTGCCATCGAAATTCACGTAGGCGAGTCGGCAGGTGAGTTCTTCCGGCGGGCGCCCGAAGGCTTCCCCCGGCAGTACCGCCACGCCCGCCTCGTCCAGCAACTTCCGGCACAGTGCCTGGCTGTCCCGGATGCCCCGGGCGGCCAGGCGGTCCTTGTGGGCGTGAAAGTCGGGGAACAGGTAAAAGCCGCCGCTGGGCGTGGTGACCGCCAGGCCCGCGGCGACCAGTTGCCGGTGGATGTGCTGGCCCAGGGCGCGGAGGACCGCGCGCGAACCCGCCAGGTAGGCCTCGATTTCCGGCCCGCCCTCGAAGGCCGGGATGGCGGCAAACTGGATCGGCGCACTGGTGGAGGTATAGGTTTCGCTGGCCACCACCGCCATCGCGTCGCGCAGCCAGCCGAGGCTTGGCGGGAAGGCGAAGGTGCCCAGGCGCCAGCCGCCGGCGCCCGCCCATTTCGACAGCCCGGCACTGATAATGGTCCCTTCCGGGTAATAGCGGGCAATGGAGGTGTGTTCGCCGCTGTGATGGAGCTCGCCGTAGATTTCGTCGGAGAGCAGTACCACCCGGTACTTGCGGGCGACGTAGGCCAGCTCCCGCAACTCCTCGTCGGTATAGCTGTCCCCGGTGGGGTTGGAGGGGTAATTGAGAATGATGATGCGCGGCCGGGTCGGATCGTCGGAGCAGATCCGATCCAGTTCCTCCGGGGTGAGGCGCCAGTCGTTCTCCGCCCGGGTGGGAACCCAGCTGATGTTGCGCCCGATGATATGGGCCTGGGGGGCATAGCTGACCCAGCTCGGGGTCGGAATCACCAGGTCGCCGTAGTAGGTCAGCTGGACGATGAACATCAGCTCCTTGGAGCCGGGACCGATCAGGATATCACTGGGGCGGCAATCGATGCCTTCGGCGCGGGAATGATAGTCGGCCACCGCCTTGCGCAGTTCCGGCAGACCCTTCACGGGGAGATAGTCCTTTTCGTGGGCATGTTCCCGCAGTGCCGCGACCACCGGCTCCGGAACCGGGAAGGGTGATTGCCCCAGGCCCAGACGATAGATGCGGCGTCCCTCGCGGGTCAGCTTGCCGCTTTCCTCGTTGATCGCCAGGGTGGCCGACTCATCGAGACTGCGGACGTTGAGGTTGAGGTTGATATCCAGCGAACGATGTTCGGATTCCCTGGCCCTGGATTTGCCTGAGTTGTTCATGCGGGTTCCGTGGGGTTGCCGGACATGGAGGCAGCAGTCCCGTCTGCCCTCGGGTGTTCGCTCCCATTATCAGGTAAAAGCGGGGTAATGAGGCAAGCTTTTGGTCCGGCGGCGAAGCCCCGGGTCACTGCTGCCCTCAGAGATTGATCGGGCGAGCTCTGGGGGTATGATGGGGCGGACAATTCACTCCAGCGGGGTATGACATGAAGCGACTTATCCTGACAGCGGGCCTGCTCCTCTTCGGCTTCAGTGGCGTGGCCATTGCCGTGGACGAGGCGGAGGAAGAACGTGAGCATGACGGGGTCTTGCTGCCCCGGCACGTCGAAGTGGGCGGAACGGAACTGGGTCTCAACGGTGCCGGTACCCGCCGCGCCTTTTTCCGGAACTTCTATGTCGGGGCGCTTTATCTCCCCGAGCCGATGAACGATGCCGGGCAGATCATGGGCATTCATCCGCCCCACCGGATTGCCCTGCATTTCATTCGCGATGTGAGCGAGAGCCGGATGCGCGATGCCATTCAGGACGGGTTCGAGGACAATACCGATGCCGAGGAACTTGAGGAACTGGAAGACAAGATCGCCCAGTTCCGGGAGCTGATTTCGGCACCGCGGGAAAGGGATCGCTTCTACTTCGACTATGATCCCGAGCGCGGCACCATCGTGTCGATCAACGACGAGGAACAGGGCGTGATCGAAGGCGCCAGCTTCAACCTCGCGGTGATGCGCATCTTCATCGGTGAGAACCCTGCCGATGATGACCTGCGTGACGGCATGCTTGGTCTGACAGACATGGAGTGAGTGGCCGACGCGTCGCGCGTGGCCCGGGGCCACGTGCGACGCTTCAGGTCAGGTAATCGAGCCAGGCCCGATCCGGGTCGGCATAGGCAAGGAAATGCGGATTCAACAGGCTCTCGCGCTGGTTGTAGCGCAGGGCTTCACCGGCCAGGTTCACCACCCGGCCGCCGGCCGCTTCCAGTACCCCCTGGGCGGCAGCCGTATCCCACTCCGAAGTGGGCCCCAGGCGGGGATACAGGTCGGCATTGCCTTCGGCCACCAGGCAGAACTTGAGTGAGCTGCCCGCGCTTATCCGGTCACACTCCCCAAGGCGTTCGAGCAGGCGAACCACTTCCTCGCTCGGGTGTGAGCGACTGACCAGCACCCGCGGCGGATCGGCCGCCGGAATGCGGGCACGAATCGGCTCGGGTTCCCCCTGGCCTTCCTGACGAAAGGCCCCCACCCCCTCACAGCCCAGCCAGGTCCGCTCCAGGGCCGGGGCATGCACCACGCCCACCACCGGAGCGCCCTGGCTGATCAGTGCAATGTTGACGGTGAATTCGCCGTTACGCTTGATGAATTCGCGGGTGCCGTCCAGCGGGTCCACCAGCCAGTAGCTGTCCCAGCGTCGACGCTCTTCCCAGGGCATGTCCGCCGACTCTTCCGAAAGTATGGGCAGGTCCGGTGTGAGCTCGGCGAGTCGCCTGGTGATGCAGCGGTGGGCTGCCATGTCGGCCTCGGTCAGGGGGCTCTGGTCCTGCTTGTGTTCGACCTCGAAATTGGTCGCATAGACCGACAGGATGGCCGCCCCGGCTTCCCGGGCGATCCGGGCGACGGGCTCGAGAAAACGATCGTCCATTGCTTGCTTGTCCTTGAGGTTCAGCGTTTCAGGGTCAGTTGGGGGGTCTCAGTCTGATGACGGGCCTGCTGTTTCCCGTTCTGGCCCGCGGTAGATGCAGCCACTGGTGCAGGTTTCCGCCACCGCCACCGCGCACAGGCCCGGCAGTTCGGGTTCGAGCCGGTTCCAGATCCAGATTGCGAGATTCTCGCTGGTGGGGTTTTCAAGGCCCTCGATCTCATTGAGGTAATTGTGGTCGAGCCGGCGGTGCAGCGGTTCGAAAGCTGCCTTTACATCCGCGAAGTCCATCACCCAGCCGCTTTCGGTGCCGAGCGGTCCGCGCACATGCACGTCGACACGAAAGGAGTGGCCATGGAGCCGGGCACACTTGTGTCCGGCGTGAACATTCGGCAGCCGATGGGCTGCCTCCAGCCAGAATGTCTTGTAGATTTCCATAGCCCTGCCTGCCTCGGTTCGCGGCCCGAATTATACCTGTTGTCCCATGTTGGGGGGCGCTTCTGCCATCTTTCCGCCAGGGGTGTACACTCATTGCGATTGGCTGACACGGCGGATTGCGGCAGCCTGTTGCAGTCCGCACGAGGGCATCTTGGACATCGACCTGCATACCCATACCACGGCATCGGACGGCAGTCTGTCACCGACGGAGCTGGTACGCCTGGCCCACGAGGCCGGCGTGCGTCGCCTTGCCGTGACCGACCACGATACCGTTGCCGGGCTGGAGGCGGCGCGGGCCACCGCGGCCGAAGTGGGGATCGACCTGGTGGACGGGGTCGAGATTTCGTGCTCCTGGGAGCGCCGGGAAATCCATGTCCTCGGCCTGTGGATCCGGCCCCGGGATTCGGCCCTGCGCGCCGCCCTGGAAGGGCAGCACGCGCGCCGTGAGGCGCGTGCGGAACGGATTGCCCGGCGGCTTGCGGGCAAGGGCATGCCCGGAGCGCTGGAAGGTGCGCGCGATCAGGCGGCGGGCGCGCCGGTGACCCGGCCTCATTTTGCCCGCTGGCTGGTGGCCCGGGGGCATGCCCCGGATGTGCCCACCGCCTTTCGCCGCTGGCTGGGCAATGGCAAGGCGGCCAGCGTTTCGGTGGCCTGGCCGGCAATGGCCGAAGTGATTGACTGGATTCGCCTCGCCGGCGGGGTCGCGGTGCTTGCGCATCCGTTAAAATACCGCTGTACCGCCACGCGGCTGCGCCGACTGGTGACGGATTTCCGCGCCGCCGGAGGCACCGGCCTGGAATTCCCGGCCTCCGGGGCTGATCCGGGGCAGGTCGCGACCTGTGTCCGCCTGGCCCACGAGACTGGACTGGCTGCCTCGGCGGGGTCCGATTTTCACGGTCCACGCCCGTGGCAACGGACCCCGGGCGGCGTGCCGCATCCGCCGACCGCAGTGACTCCCATCTGGTCGCTGCCGGCAGGAGACAGTGCGATTGCAGCTGAATCGCGACGCGACTGACAGAGGAAGGGATCTTGGTGGATATCGCCGAGCAGGAACGGATCAAGGCGCAGATCGAGGAACTGGCCGTCGAGCACCGCGATCTGGACGATGCAATCAAGGCGCTGGAGGAAAGCCCCTCGGCGGATCATCTCAAGCTGCGCCGGCTCAAGAAGCGCAAGCTGTACCTGCGTGATGCCCTGTCCCGTCTGCGCAGTCAGCTCATTCCCGACCTCGACGCCTGATATTGCCGTGACCCCCACCAGCGCCGGCTTGCGGGCCGGGCGTCGTTCTGGTATAAAGTGCGGCTTTCCCGCGCCGGGAGTCGGCCTTGGCGCCCCCCGATTCAGGCGGGATTGGCCCAGGCGGGATTACCCCAAGTGGGCTTACCCAGGAACCCTATGACGAGGCGAGGGCCCGATCATGTCCAGAATCTGCCAGGTCACCGGCAAGCGTCCGGCCACCGGAAACACGGTGTCCCACGCCAACAACAAGCGTAAGCGCCGGTTCCTGCCGAACCTCCATTCGCACCGTTTCTGGCTGGAAAGCGAGAAGCGTTTCGTGCGCCTGCGCGTGTCCACCAAGGGTCTGCGCATCATCGACAAGCACGGTATCGACAAGGTCGTCGCCGATCTGCGTGCCCGTGGCGAGAAAGTCTGAGGAGGTCCGACATGCGCGAAAAGATCAAACTCGTGTCCAGTGCCGATACCGGTCACTACTACACCACCTACAAGAACAAGCGGAATACGCCGAACAAGCTGGAGTTCAAGAAGTATGATCCGGTGGTGAGAAAGCACGTGATGTACAAGGAAGCCAAGCTGAAGTGACAGCGGGCCTTGTGGACTCAAAAAACGCGGCCAATGGCCGCGTTTTTTTTAGGATTCGGGCCTAGTGCGCCACCCGTCGCCAGTTCGGCAAACCCTCCACCCGGTCGCCCGGGCCCAAATCATGGGCCTCAAACCAGCCGGCATTCATCTCCAGGGCATAGGGCACCGGGGCCGGCGCCACCGTGGCATCTTCATCCAGTGGGCTCATCGACTCCACGGCGATGATGAAGCCGCTGCCGTCGATGAAGGCGATATCCAGCGGGATCAGGGTGTTCTGCATCCAGAACGACAGTCGATGGGGGCGGGGATAGACGAACAGCATGCCCTGGTCCATTGGCAAGACATGGCGAAACATCAGGCCCCGGCCACGGCTTTCAACAGTGTCGGCCACCTCTACCCGGATGGCGTGCTCGCCAATCGTCAGGGGCAGCAGCTCCGTTTCCTGTGCCCGCTTTCCTTCACTGACCCCGCTTTCGTCAGCATTCGGGGCGCCACAGCCGGATCCGAGGAGCAGAATTAGCAGACAAGGAAAGGCCCGGCCCCATACCCGGGGCCGGGCCTGATGCGAGGACCTGCTATCAGGAGTCTTCGTCATTGTCCTCGTCGTTGTCGTCCTCGTCGTCCTCATCCTCGTCCGGTTCCCAGTCCTCGTCAGGCTCGACGGCCCACGGGGCTCGTGGTGGTTCGACCGGGTCGGTGAGATCGAATTCGGCCTCGAATTCGCGATTGAAGCGGACCAGGCCGTAGACGAATTTCTCACCCGGGTGCACTTCCATGTACCAGGTGTTCTCGGCGGAATCCGGGATGCCCTGTTCCTCGAACAGGTTCTTGGAGAAATCACCGGCCGGGAATTCCTGGCGGTTGGCCGTGCCGTCATCCTCGGTGGTGCCACCGTACCAGTGCAGCGCCTCCTCGCTGCCGTCCGGATAGCGGTGATCGTGCTTGAGTTCGATCGAATCCTCGCCTCGGGTCAGAACCCAGGTGCGGGAGTGATTGTCACCCACGTGCAGCGGAATCCGGATTTCGGTCGGCGTGCACTCGCGGACATGCATGATCACGTCCACGTCCAGCCACTCGTCGTCTTCCTCTTCGTACTTGGTCAGCTCGCCCGGATAGGCGTTGCCGCACAGGGCCTGAAGGTTTTCCCACCAGGCGTCCTGCGCCGTCGCCTCCTCGGGCTCCGGCGCGTCCGGATCCTCGCAAGCCATCAGCGCCAGTGCGGCAACTGCCAGCAGCGAGACCCGCAGAACATGCTTCATTGAATACATCAGGACTTGCCTCCCTTGGTTTCAGAGCCATTTAATGGCTTGCAGAGCCACTCAATGGCTGCGAACGATGCGTGCGACGATTATAATGCCTGCTCGTTTGATCCAGTGAAAGGTAGTCATGGGCCAGGGTTTTTTCCAGGAATTCGTCCTTTGGATGCGTGAATACCACCGATTCGCCGGGGTAATCCTGTTTTCCCTGGTGTTTCTGGAATCCCTGCTGGTGGTCGGCTGGTTCGTGCCGGCGGTTGCGGCCCTGGTGGTGGCGGGCGGGCTGATTGCCGCCGGCGCGATGGCGCCCCTGCCGGCGCTGTTCGGTGCCGTCTCCGGTGCCTTTCTCGGGGCCTGTCTGAGTTACTGGGTCGGGCGCCATTTCCGGACCAGGATCCTGCGCCTGTGGCCTTTCTCCCGCCGTCCGGGCCTGATCAGTCGGGGCCGGCTGTTCTTCCGGCGCCATGGCGGCAAGAGCCTGCTGATTGCGCGCTTCTCCAAGCCGTTGCGCCCCGTGCTGCCGGCCGTGGCGGGCATGTCACGCATGCCGCCTCGTCGTTTCCTGGCGGCCAATCTCCTGTCGGTCTGCCTCTGGGCGCCGGCCTGTCTGCTGGCGGGTTTCGTTACGGTTGGCTGGGTCACGCTCCTGCCCGAATCGGCCCGGATGCCGGTGGCCCTTGGAGTGGCGTTCCTCGTCCTGTGCCTGCTTGTCTACATCTGGCGCCAGCGACGCTTTGATTCCCTCGAAGTGCGGGTGTCCTGAAGCCGCGATCGCGAGCCTTCAGTTCCGCCGCCGCGCCCGTTCCACCTCCACGACCCGCCCGTTGACCACGGTCACGATGCGTGGAAATCGCCCCGAGCCGAACTCATAAATCCATTCCTCGGCGGGCAGGCCGGCCTGGAAAACCATGCCGACACCCTCGATCCGGTAGGTACGATCGATCGCAATCACCTCGACTTCCCGCGGCTCGCCGCAACGGGCCTTGAGCTCGAGCTGGGAAATCCCGCGGTCGATGTCACCGGGACGGCAGTTGCCGTCCAGGGTCCGGAATCCATGGGGGCCATTCTTGATGTGGGTGAGACGGCCCTGCTGAAAGCGGAGGAAGCGGGTCAGACGATGGGGGCCGAAGTTGTATTGCCATTCCTCGCGCGTCGGCACGTGGCCGTAGCGGGCGGTGTAGACCGTGTGAAGGGGGATGACCACGTCCGGCTCGCCGCAGACCTCGCGGACCTCGAACTTGCGATCCCCGGTCTGCACCAGCTTGCCGTCGCAGCGCATGCTGGCCCCGGCCTCGCCCGCGGGCAGGATGAACAGCCCCGGAGCGGCCAGCAGCAGGGTGGCAATCCAGGTCTTGTATCGGATCGGCTTCATGGCAAGCTTGTCGCAGGGTAACCAATACACAGTGTAGACCGGCGCCCGTGCCGGTGCGTTCCCGGAGGAGGTCCTGGGTGATACGCCTGATTCTGATTGTCGTTCTGGCCTACGGGGCCGTGGTTCTGCTGGCCTGGGCCTTCCAGGACCGACTGCTGTACATGCCGTCCATGCCGGGTCGGGAGCTGCAGGCCAGTCCGGCGGACCGGGGCTGGGAGTACGAGGACGTCCGCTTCGAGGCCGAGGACGGAGTGACGCTCCATGGCTGGTGGCTGCCGCTGGAGGAGGCGCGCGGCACCGTACTGTTCTTTCATGGCAATGCCGGCAACATCTCCCACCGGATGGATTCCCTGGCCATCTTCCGGGAACTGGGTCTTTCGGTCTTCATCATCGATTACCGTGGCTTTGGCGAGAGCGAGGGGAGTCCGAGCGAGGAGGGTACCGAAGCGGATGCCCGGGCCTCGTGGGATTACCTGGTCCGCGAGCAGGGGATCGATCCCTCCCGGATTGCCATCTTCGGTCGTTCCCTCGGGGCCGCGGTGGCCGCCGAGCTGGGGCGTGATCGCGATCCGGGCGCGGTGATCCTGGAATCCCCCTTTACCTCCCTGCCGGAAATGGCACAGGACGTCTATCCCTTCCTGCCCGCTCGCTGGCTGACCCGCTATCAGTACAACACCCGTGAGCATGCCGCCGCGATCGAGGCCCCGGTCCTGGTGGTCCACAGCCGGGATGACGAGATCATTCCCTTCGAGCATGGCGAGGCGGTCTACGAGGCGGTGAGCTCGAGCAAGGCCTTGCTGCCATTGCGCGGTGGGCACAACACCGCTTTCCTCGACCATCGTGCCGAGTACATGGCCGGTCTGGAGCAATTCCTGGTGGAGACGGTCGGCTGGTAGGCCGTGGGTTGAATTCGCCGACCCGATTCGGGATCAGGACCCTTCGTTGGCGGTGACGGGGGACTGCCCGTTCAGGTCTCGAATGCGCGTTCAGCAAGCACGGCTCAGGTGACCATCCAAAGAGCAGGCCTTGGTGCGGTCAGGGTGTTCCAGGACTGTGTGCGCCATGGATGGCGCACACAGAGCCCCCATGGAAGGGTTCACGGCGTTCCTGGAACACCCTGACGGCACCACAAGGCCGGAACGCCCCCCGTCACCGCTAACGAAGGGTCCCAAATCCAACTTAAGCGGTGCCACTGCTCGACTCATCAGGGGGTGAGAAATACGGCGTGATCAGATCCCCGACGCCATCCACCGCCATGAATCCATCCAGGGGCCTTGGTGTCTGTGTACTGTCCGGTTGCCGGATCCCGATCACCGAGGGCAGGCCGTAGGCACGCGCGGATCCCAGCACGGCCGGTGAATCGTCAATGAAGCAGGCCTTGTCCCTGAGCGGCCCCAGTTCAGTTTCCAGGGACCGCCAGAACCGGGGCGATTCCTTGGCCGCCCCGAACTCGTGGGCGCTGAATATCCGCGTCACCTGCCGGTCGAGCCCGGTCTGGCGCAATTTCAGATCCAGCACCCGGGGGTGGGCGTTGGTGACCAGGTGGGTGGGACGTCCGCCTGCCCTGAGCCGGTGCAGGAAGTCCGCGGCCCCGGGCAGCATCCGGATGCGATCACGCATCTGCTGCTTGAGCGCGATGACATCGAAGCCCAGTTGGCGGCTCCAGTAATCCGTGCAGTACCACTCAAGCCGACCCTCGACCGCGCGCATGCGCTGCTGGAGATCCTGCCGCGCCGCGGCGAGCGAACGGCCCTGCTCGCGGGCGTGTCGCTCGGGCAGGGCCTGGAGCCAGAAATGATTGTCGAAGGCGAGGTCGAGCAGGGTCCCGTCCATGTCCAGCAGGACCGGACCGCTGGCGGGCAAGCTGGGCCGGTAGTCAGTCGCCACGACGATTGCGATTGCCGTCCCCGGATTTGCCGCGTCGGCCCTTGCCGCCGCCGCGCCGTCCCCGGCCCTGGCGTGGCGGGCCGCCTTTGCGCCGCCCGCCCTTCTTGCCGGCGTGTCGCTGTATCCGGGCCGCCGGCTTGAGTTCCTCGGCGAGCAGGTCGGCGTGCTGCATTTCCTTGGGCAGCTTCTGCTCGATGAAGTCCTCGATCTCCGGCAGGGAGAAGGCATAGCTCTCGCAGGCGAAGCTGATCGCGTCGCCTTCCTCGCCGGCCCGTGCGGTGCGCCCGATGCGGTGGACATAGTCCTCGGGATCCTGGGGCAGATCGTAGTTGATCACGTGGCTCACGTTGGGGATATGCAGCCCGCGCGAGGCGACATCGGTCGTCACCAGTACCGGCAATTCTCCGCTCTGGAACTCCTGGATCAGTCGAAGCCGCTTCTTCTGCGGCACATCGCCCGAGAGGACCTCGGCGCGGAACTCATTGCCCTGCAACCAGGCGCTGATCCGTTCCGCGGCCCGCTTGGTGTTCACGAAGACCATGGTGCGGCGCGGATCCATGCTGCGAAGGAGACCGATCAGCAACCGGATCTTTTCATCGTCTGCCGGCATGTAGACGACCTGGCGCACCTTGTCAGCGGTGACCTGTTCGGCATCCACGGTGACCGATTCCGGGTTGTTCATGTGCTCATAGGCCAGTTCCATCACCCGGTAGGACAGGGTCGCGGAGAACAGCATGTTGAGGCGTTTCTCCGGGTGGGGAAGCTTGCGCATCAGGTAGCGGATGTCCTTGATGAAGCCCATGTCGAACATCCGGTCGGCTTCGTCGAGGACGGCGACCTGAGCGGCGCGGAAGTCGAATACGCGCTGCTTGAAGTAATCGATCATCCGTCCGGGGGTCCCGATCAGGATGTCCACTCCGTCGCGCAGTTGCTGGCGCTGCTGTTCGTAACCGGCACCCCCGTAGACCAGACCGAGGCGGAAATCGGTGTGGCGGCCCAGGGTCTCGGCGTCCTTGTGGATCTGGACGGCCAGCTCCCGGGTCGGCGCCAGGATCATGGCGCGCGGCTGTTCGGGCCGCCGATCCTCGCGCGCGGGGTGCTGCAACAGGTGCTGGAAGGTGGCCAGCAGGAAGGCTGCGGTCTTGCCGGTCCCGGTCTGGGCCTGGCCGGCCACGTCGCGCCCGGCGAGGGCCAGGGGCAGGGTCCGCGCCTGAATCGGCGTGCAATGGGTGAAGCCGGCGTCGGCAACGGCCCGGGCCAGCGGCGGCGCCAGGTCCAGGGATTCGAATTTGGTCTCGCTCAGATGGGTATCCATGACTCTCAAATTATGCATACTTGCTTGGGACAAAGGGCCGACGGCATACGCGCCCGCACGGGCCGCGGCGTTTGCGAGCGCCGGATTTCGGGCCCGATCCGGTGCCATGTGGAGCCGATTCGGGGCCGACCCTGAACGGATTCGGCCCACAGGCTTGAAATATCCGTCGGATTGGGCTCCAATAGGGTGAAACGCTCTGTGGCAGCCCGCACCCGCGGGCCAGAACGCACACCCTGGATATCCAGTTCTTGCTCAAAGCCCTGACCGGAAACTGCGGGCAGCGCCATTGTGCCTGATCGCTTCGGTGGCGTCACTTGAGGCCGACCGTCTGACAGCGTCATCCCGTATTGCCCAGAGTCCGGCACCTGTTTTTTCCCAAGTTCATTTGTGCAGGAGGCAGTAAACCGTGAGCAGTGAGATTGTTTATACCTCGGACGACAAGTTCGACGATGATGTCCTGCAGGCCGATGTTCCGGTCCTGGTGGACTACTGGGCCGAATGGTGCGGGCCCTGCAAGATGATCGCACCGGTGCTTGAGGAGCTGGCTGCCGAGTACAGCGACAAGTTGAAAGTGGTCAAGCTCAATATCGATGAAAACCCCAAGACCCCGCCCAAGTACGGCATTCGTGGCATTCCCACGCTGATGCTGTTCAAGGACGGAAACGTGGAGGCTCAGAAGGTGGGCGCCATGTCCAAGTCCCAGCTTACCGCCTTTATTGACACCAACCTGTGATCGGAGCGGCGGCTTTGCTCGCATCCGCTCCATCGAGCAACTCCAGAACGAATCAATGAATCTGACCGAACTCAAGAAGAAACCCGCAACCGAACTCGTCCAGATCGCCCAGGACATGGGCGTGGAGGGGATGGCCCGCTCCCGAAAGCAGGATGTGATCTTCGCCATCCTCAAGGCCCATGCCAAGAGCGGCGAGGAAATCCACGGTGATGGTGTGCTGGAGATTCTCCAGGACGGCTTTGGATTTCTCCGTTCCTCCAACAGCTCCTACATGGCCGGTCCGGACGACATCTATGTATCTCCCAGCCAGATCCGCCGATTCAATCTGCGGACCGGCGATACCGTCACCGGACGGATTCGGCCGCCCAAGGAGAGCGAACGCTATTTCGCTCTCCTCAAGGTCCAGGAGATCAATCACGAGAAACCGGATGCGGCCAAGAACAAGGTTCTGTTCGAGAACCTGACCCCGCTGTTTCCCAAGGAACGGCTCAAGATGGAGCTGGGCAACGGGAGCACCGAGGACATCACCGCACGGATCATCGACATGGTCGCGCCCATCGGCAAGGGTCAGCGTGGCCTGATCGTCTCGCCACCCAAGGCCGGCAAGACCATGATCCTGCAGAACATCGCCCAGTCGATCGCCAACAATGAGCCGGACGTCAAGCTGATCGTGCTCCTGATCGACGAGCGCCCGGAAGAGGTCACGGAAATGGACCGTTCGGTGCGTGGCGAAGTGGTTTCCTCCACCTTCGACGAACCCGCCAGCCGGCATGTGCAGGTGGCGGAAATGGTGATCGAGAAGGCCAAGCGCCTGGTCGAACACAAGCACGATGTGGTGATCCTGCTCGATTCCATCACCCGCCTGGCACGGGCCTACAACACGGTGGTGCCGTCTTCGGGCAAGGTGCTGACCGGGGGCGTGGATGCCAATGCCCTGCAGCGGCCCAAGCGTTTCTTCGGCGCCGCGCGCAACATCGAGGAGGGTGGCAGTCTGTCCATCATTGCCACCTCCCTGGTGGAAACCGGTTCGCGCATGGACGATGTGATCTACGAGGAGTTCAAGGGTACGGGCAACATGGAACTCCACCTGGATCGCCGGATTGCGGAAAAGCGCATCTTCCCGGCGATCGACATCAATCGTTCCGGAACCCGGCGCGAGGAGTTGCTGGTCTCCCAGGAGGAGCTGCAGCACATGTGGATTCTGCGCAAGCTGCTTCATCCCATGGATGAAGTGCAGGCCGCGGAATTCCTGATCGACAAGCTGAAGGATTCCAAGACCAACCAGGAATTCTTCCAGATGATGAAGATGAAGTAGTCACCATCACGCCCGGGTTTCCTCCCGGGCAGGATGGATGCGAGGGCATGGCCATGGCCCGGATCGTCTCACTGGTCCTGATGCTGGTGCTTGCCGGCCCGGCGGCATATGCCGCCTGCCAGGAAGCTCCTTATGACGAACTGGATTTCCTGATCGGGGACTGGCTGGTGGTGGACCCCGAGGAGAATATCCTCGGCGAAAGCCAGATCTATCCCGTTGCCGGTGGCTGCGCCCTGCGCGAAGACTGGAGCGGGGTGGATGGCCTTCAGGGCGAGGCCCTGTTCGCGCCGCGGGCGGACAGCGAGGGCTGGCAGATGACCTGGGTCGACAGTGACGGGCTGGTGCTGGAGCTGGAGGGGCAGTGGACCCGGGGGGTGCTGGTCTTTACCGGTCGCCAGCAGGATCAGGACGGGGAAATCATGCACCGGCTGGTCTATGACCCCATCCCGGAGCTCGGGCAGATCCAGCATGTCTGGGAATACAGTCAGGATGCCGGTCAGACCTGGCAGCTCTTCTTCGACGCCTGGTATGCACCGGACCTGAGCGAGGGCTGACCCGGCGGCTGCACCTTCCGGCGGCGAGCCTGCTCAGGGAATCCCGAATTGATCAGCACTTCCCTTGCTGGTCCGAAGCTTCACTGGTCCGATGATTCGTGCTTCATTGCGCGCACGCCGATGTCGCGGCGCCAGAAGGCATCCTGCCAGTGGATACGCTCCACCTGGGCGTAGGCCCGTTCACGGGCGGTGGCGATGCTATTGCCCAGGGCCGTGGCGCACAGCACCCGCCCGCCGTTGTTGACCAGCCTGCCCTGATCATCGACGCGGGTCCCGGCGTGAAAGACCTTGGTGTCGCCATCCTCGCGCTCGGGCAGCCCGCTGATTTCATGGCCCTTGTCATAGCTGCCCGGATAGCCACCCGAGGCCATGACCACCCCCACCGCCGGTCGCTCATCCCAGCGTGCTTCCACATCGGCGAGATCCCGCTCGATGGCTTCCAGGCAGAGCTGTGGCAGGTCGCTTCTCAGGCGCATCATGATGGGCTGGGTTTCGGGGTCGCCCAGGCGACAGTTGTATTCCAGCACCTTCGGTTCGCCCTCGGGAGAGATCATCAATCCGGCATAGAGAAAACCGGTATAGGGATGGCCATCGGCGCGCATGCCCTTCACCGCGGGTCGGATGACCCGTTCCATGATCACCTGTGCCAGTTCCGGGGTGATTACCGGTGCCGGTGATACCGCCCCCATGCCGCCGGTGTTCGGACCGCGATCACCATCGTCCCGGGCCTTGTGATCCTGGGAGGTGGCCAGGGGCAGGACGAAATCGCCGTCCGCCATCACCATGAAACTGGCTTCTTCGCCTTCCAGGAATTCCTCGATCACCACCCGGTGACCGGCATCACCGAAGGCATTGCCGGCGAGCATGTCGCGGGCCGCATCGACCGCCTCCGCCACCGATTCGGCAACCACCACCCCCTTGCCGGCGGCAAGGCCGTCGGCCTTGACCACGATCGGGGCACCCTGCCGGCGAACCCAGGCCTCGGCTTCATCGGCATCGGTGAAACTGCCGTGGGCCGCGGTCGGAATGCCGTGGCGCTTCATGAAATCCTTGGAGAAGGCCTTTGAGCCCTCCAGGCGGGCAGCACCCCGGGTTGGTCCGAAACAGCGCAGATCCGCTTCCTGGAAGCGATCGACGATGCCCGCGACCAGTGGTGCCTCCGGACCGACAATGGTCAGGCTGATCGCCTCGCGGGTGGCAAAGTCGATCAGGGCGGGGATGTCATCGGCGGCGATCGGTACGTTTTCCATCAGGCGCTCGCGGGCGGTTCCCGCATTGCCGGGCGCGACATAGACCTGATCCACTTCCGCGGAATGGGCTGCCTTCCAGGCCAGCGCATGTTCGCGGCCACCACCACCAACGACCAATACCTTCATGGTTGTGCCTTCGAATACATCTACAGGGGATTCACGGTCCGGGGATTCTATCACCCGGCTGAGCCACAAGCTTCAAGCCACAAGCTAAAAGCAGCAGTTCAGCAACCCGGGAGGGCCCGCCTGGCGCTTGCAGCTCGCCATCAAGCCAAAGGCTCAATGGCGGAAATGCCGCATTCCGGTGAAGGCCATGGTCATGCCATGTTCATCGGCGGCTTCAATCACTTCCTGATCCCGGCGCGATCCTCCCGGCTGAATGACCGCCCTGACACCCTTTTCCGCCGCGGCATCAATGCCATCGCGAAAGGGGAAGAAGGCATCCGAGGCCATCACCGCGTTTTCCAGGGAGAGTTCGGCCTGTTCAGCCTTGATCGCGGCGATGCGGGCGCTGTCCACCCGCGACATCTGGCCGGCACCGATCCCGAGTGTCTGCCCGTTCGCGGCGTAGACGATGGCATTGGATTTCACGAATCGCGCGACACGCCAGGCAAACATCAGGTCACGCAGTTCCCGGGCTTCCGGTTTGCGGCGGGTGGGGAATTCCAGTTCCGCTTCTTCAACGATCCGGATGTCACGGTCCTGGACCAGCAGGCCGCCGGTCACGCGACGATAGTCCATCTGTGCGTGGGCCGCCTGGGGCCATGTACCGGTGGCGAGCAGGCGGAGGTTCTTGCGTTCGCCCGCTGCGGCCAGGGCCGCGTCGCTGAAGGACGGGGCGATCAGCACCTCGACGAACTGGCGGTCGATGATGCTGCGGGTGGCGACATCGTCGAGGTGGCTGTTGAAGGCGATGATGCCACCGAAGGCCGAACCCGGATCAGTGGCGAAGGCGCGGTCATAGGCTTCGAGGTTGTTTTCGCCGGTGGCCACGCCACAGGGATTGCCATGCTTGACGATGACGCAGGCCGGTTCTTCAGCAAAGGTCTTGACGCATTCGATGGCGGCATCGGCGTCGGCCACATTGTTGTAGGAAAGGGGTTTGCCCTGATGTTGCACCGCCGTGGCAATGGTGCCGGCGGGCGCCTGCAGGTCGGCATAGAAGGCGGCCTGCTGATGCGGGTTTTCCCCGTAGCGCATGTCGCTGAGCTTGCGGAAGGCGGTAGTGAGTTTCTGCGGGAATGCCGGTTCCTGTTCGCCTTCGCTGAGCCGGGTCAGCGCGGCGGAAACGGCGGTGTCATAACGGGCGGTATGGGCAAAGGCCTGGATGGCCAGGCGCTGACGGGTGTCGTCTCCCACCGTGCCCCGATTCTGTTCCAGGTCGCGCACCACCGCCGGATAATCTCCGGCATCGACCACCACCGTCACCCGCTCGTGGTTCTTGGCCGCGGCGCGGATCATGGCCGGCCCGCCGATATCGATGTTCTCGATGGCCTCGTCCAGTCGGCAATCGGGTTGGGCCACGGTACGTTCGAAGGGATAGAGGTTGACCACGAGCATGTCGATCGCGGGAATGCCGTGTTCGGACATGACGTCCTCATCCTCGCCCCGGCGACCCAGCAGTCCACCATGGATTTTCGGGTGCAGGGTCTTGACCCGACCTTCCATGATTTCCGGGAATCCGGTGATGTCCGATACCTCGGTGACTTCGATGCCCGCGTCCCGGAGGGTGGCCGCCGTGCCTCCGGTGGAGATGATCTCGAAATTGAAGCTCTTGAGATCGCGGGCGAAATCCACGATCCCGGTCTTGTCGGAAACACTGATCAGTGCACGACGAATGGCTTGCATGATGTCCCTCTTGTGGCACGCCTCAGGGTGATTCAGGCAAGGGCTTGCTCGTATTCGACAGGTCGGGCAGTTCCCATCCCCCCAACTGCCCTGCTAGGCAAGATCGTGAATGCGCAGTTTCTTGCGCAGCGTACTTCGGTTGATGCCGAGCACCTCGGCGGCGCGTGACTGGTTGCCCCGGGTATAGTCCATCACCTTGCGCAGCAGTGGCTTCTCCACTTCCTGCATGACCAGATCGTAAAGATGGGCGGGTGGAGTGCCTTCCAGGTCGTCAAAATAACGGTCCAGCGTTTCGGCGACCACCACACACAGGGGGGCGGTCCGATTGCCGGTGTCGCCGCCCGTCCCGTTGCCATGCGGCGCATCTCCGGAATTATCCCCGGAAGTGTCGGAGAATCTCGCCGAGGCAGGGTCCGTCGAACTGCCATGTTCCCGGCGTGACATGCCGGATGAGATGACTGCCGGAGACTGCTCCCCCTTGCGCTGCTTCAGTTCCCTTGATTGCTGCGTCATGCCGCCATTTCCTCCTTCCATTCGCTTGCCTGCAACCATTCGCGGACCAGTCCCAGTTGCTCCCTGGCCGACTGCACTCTCATGATCCGACGGCGAAAGTCGGTACTGTCGACACGCGTGGCCGCATACCAGCCCAGGTGCTTGCGTGCCACGCGCACTCCCGTGAATTCACCATAGAAATCGTAGAGATTCTCCAGGTGTTCACTCATTATCTCCATCAGCTCACAGTTATCCGGCTCGGGGAGGCGTTGTCCCGACTCGAGCCAGGCGGTGATCTCCCGGAAGATCCACGGCCGGCCCTGGGCAGCACGGCCAATGAGCAGACCGTCGGCGCCGGTTTCCTGCAGTACCCGCGCCGCCTTTTCCGGGGAGTCCACATCGCCGTTGGCCAGGACCGGAATCGAGACCGCCTGCTTGACCTCACGGATAGTCCGGTACTCGGCCTCCCCCCGGTACATGTCCTTGCGTGTACGGCCGTGGACTGCCAGGGCCGCGATGCCGGCCGATTCCGCCATGCGGGCAATGCGCAGGGCATTGCGATTCTCCGGATCCGGTCCGGTGCGGATCTTGGCGGTCACCGGTACCTCCACCGCGGCCACCACCGCATCGAAGATTCTTCCCACCAGGGCTTCATCACTCAAAAGGGCCGAACCCGCCAGGCGCTTGCAGACCTTCTTGGCCGGGCAGCCCAGGTTGATGTCGATGATGCGGGCCCCCCGGTCCACGTTCGCGCGCGCTGCGTCCGCAAGCATTTCCGGGTCGGGTCCCGCGATCTGCACGATCACCGGGCCCGGTTCTCCACGATGATCCAGTCGCCGGCGCGTCTTGTCGGTGTGCCAGAGCCGTTGATCCGCGGTGACCATTTCCGACGGAGCAAAGCCCGCGCCCAGGCGCTTGCACAGTTGCCTGAACGGGCGATCGGTAACCCCCGCCATGGGGGCGAGTCCTACGGGATTGGGCAATACAATCTCACCGATGCGCATCGTCCGGTCGTCCTCGCCAAGCCTTGCGGGGGACCGGAAATGATAGACCCAAAAGTCTTGCCAAGAAAGCTTGACAGTGCGATCAGTTGATAGCGGACAAAAGAAGCAATCGGAACTTGCTGAGTCGCAAGGCAGTTCCGTTTTTCGACGCTGGGAAAAGAATTATCCGCGAGGCCCGCGCAGGCAATGATAAGCGCCCGCTTCGCGCCAGCAGGGTTCGATATGAAAGCCGACTGCCTCGCGTTCGGCATCTGCCAGGTCCAGTCCAAGCGCAAGCCGCTGTCCCGGTTCGAAGCGTTCCGGCATCTCGCGCCCCGTGACCCAGATTTCCGGGTCAAGAAAGCCACTGCCGACCGAGCCACCCCAGCGGTTTTCCAGGCGCAGAAAGATCGCGGGTACCGGCTGTTCATGATCGGCCGTGTTCTCCAGCACCGCGGTCACCCGCAGTTCACCCGGACGGGTCGGGTCTTCACTCACGCTGGAACTGACAATCTCGATCGCACCGAGGTCCCGCGGCTCGGGCATCGGATGTCCGATGCCGGCATAGAAATTCTCCACCAGCGACCCGATTGCCGGGTTGTCCCGCCAGTGCTCCCGGTCGAAGTGCAGGGTCTGGGCGGCCAGCGTCAAAAGCATGAGCAGGCAGCCGGCCAGCCACAGTCCCTGTCGTGACTTTTCCGGGGTGTCCTTCGGAGGATCGAACCAGACCGGTGCGGTTGTTTCGGATTCCACTTCCGCCGCTTCCGCTTTCCGGCTTGCGCCCGGTTCATCCGCTGTGGATTCACTCGACTTCGCTTCGGGGACACTTTGATCACGATCTTCGTCGTGAGGCGCGGGTGTGGCCCCGGAGGCACCTTCGTCAGATTCTGGCGCGCTGGCAGCGTGTCCATCGTCCGCGAACAGGTCCGGTGTGGTCTGGCTGGGGATCTCCGATTCCGGGGGAGTGTCCTCGTCGGTTTCCTGGCGATGTTTCTTGGGGACCCGGGTGTGGAGTCGCTCCAGCGCATCGAAGGTGGTGGTACACAGGGAACAACGGACATACCCGTCGGCGGCGCTGAGTTGCTCCGAGCGGACACGGAAATAGCTGCCGCATTGTGGACACTGGGTGAACATGCCGCCTACGCCGGTTGGACTGACTCGTCAATTCTACCAGTGGGCCCTGGCTTTCGCCTTGCTATGCCATGCCTGGGTCGGGCAGCCGAACCGGCTCAGGGGCGCCGGGTGCCGGCGAGCAGGACCCAGTCGCCGTCCTGTTGCACCACGCTGATGGACAGACATTCGGCATAGGCATCGCAGACTTCGTCCGCCTGACGGGCGAGAAGGCCGGCGAGGGCAAGCTGTCCGCCGGGAGCAAGCCGGCGGCCGAGTGTCGGTGCCAGTTCAATCAGGGGAGCGGCGAGGATATTGGCCACGACCAGATCGAAGCCATCATCTTCCCCGGGCTCGACCGCCTCCGGGGACAGGGTCCGGATCCGATCCTGCAGTTGATTGACCTGTGCATTCTCGCGTGTGGCACGAAGTGCCTGGGGGTCATTGTCCACCGCGGTGACGCTGCTCGCGTCCAGTGCGGCCGCTGCCAGCGCGAGGATGCCGGAACCGCAGCCATAGTCGAGTACCCGTGCACCCTCGGTGACATGGGCGCACAGCCATTCCAGGCACATTGCAGTTGTCGGGTGGCTGCCGGTACCAAAGGCCAGTCCGGGGGGAAGCTGCAGATGGATCGCGTCAGTACCCGAATCGGGACGCCTGTCATCAGGACAGATCCACAGGCGGTTGCCGAAGCACAGCGGGCGGGCCTGTTCCGCCCAGGCCAGTTCCCAATCCCGGTCGGCAAGGGATTCGAACCGGTATCGCAGCCGGGTTTCGCTTGGCAGCAGGTTTTCCAGGTCCCGCGCGAGACGGGTCGTGTCAGTGTTCGCGCTGAACAGGCCGGCCACCCGGGTGTGTTGCCAGGTTGGTGTCTCGCCGACGCCGGGTTCCAGGATCGGTTCATCGGCGGCGTCCTCGAAACTCACCGCTTCGGCCCCGAGCAGGTCCAGGGCCGTTTCCAGGCGTTCCGGGTCAACCGCTCCCGGTTCAATGATCAGCCGCAGCCAGGGCATGTCATGGTCCGGTGCCGGTTCACCCCTTCACGCCCAGTTTCTTGTGCAGGTAGTGGATATCGGTGCCTCCCTCGCGGAAGGCCTCATCGGTGACCAGATCCTGGTGCAGGGCGATATTGGTCCGGATGCCTTCCACCACCACCTCGATCAGTGCCTGACGCATGCGGGCCAATGCCGCCCGCCGGTCGGGGCCGTGGGTGATCAGTTTGCCGATCATCGAATCGTAATAGGGTGGCACCGTGTAGCCGTTGTAGACATGCGAGTCCACACGCACGCCCGGTCCGCCCGGGGCGTGCCAGTTCTGGATGCGGCCGGGAGAGGGCGCAAAGCTGCGGGGGTCTTCCGCATTGATCCGGCATTCCACCGCGTGGCCGTCGATCCTGACGTCGGACTGGCGTATGGAAAGCGGTTCCCCGGAAGCGATGCGTAACTGCTCGGCCACGATGTCGATCCCGGTTATCAGTTCCGTCACCGGATGTTCCACCTGAAGGCGAGTGTTCATCTCGATGAAATAGAAGTTGCCGTCTTCGTAGAGGAATTCGAAGGTGCCGGCGCCCCGATAACCGATTTCCTGGCAGGCCTGTACGCAGCGTGCCCCCATGCGTTCCCGCTCTTCCTCGGTAATCCCCGGAGCGGGCGCTTCCTCGATCACCTTCTGGTGACGGCGCTGCATGGAACAGTCGCGTTCGCCAAGGTGAATGGCATTGCCCTGTCCGTCGGCGAGTACCTGGAATTCCACATGTCGTGGCCGTTCCAGATACTTTTCCATGTAGACCATTTCATTGCCGAAGGCGGCACGTGCCTCGTTCTGGGTCGTGGTGATTGCCTCGATCAGGTCCTTTTCCTCGCGTACCACGCGCATGCCGCGACCACCGCCGCCACCGGCCGCCTTGATCATGACCGGATAACCGATTTCGGCCGCCAGGCGCTTGTTCTTGCGCTCATCATCATCCAGTGCGCCTGCCGAACCCGGCACCGTGGGGACACCGGCTTCCTTCATCGCGCGGATGGCCGAGACCTTGTCGCCCATCAGGCGAATGGTTTCCGCCTTGGGACCGATGAAGGTGAAACCGCTTTTCTCGACCCGGTCGGCAAAATCGGCATTCTCGGAAAGAAAGCCGTAGCCGGGGTGAATGGCCTGGGCATCGGTAACTTCGGCCGCACTGATGATCGCCGGCATGTTCAGGTAGCTGTCGGTGGAGGCAGGTGGCCCAATACATACCGATTCATCGGCAAGCAGGGCATGCTTCTGTTCACGGTCGGCGGAGGAATGCACGCATACCGCTTCGATTTCCAGTTCGCGGCAGGCGCGCAGGATGCGCAGCGCGATCTCGCCGCGGTTGGCTATCAGAATCTTGTCCAGCATGTCGGGTGCCTGTTCTGTGTTGGCCAGCATCTGCCCGGCGCGGGGGCCGGGAGGTCAGGGAAAAGCCGCGGACCGGTACCCGGTCCGCTGGTTCAAGCCTGTGATCAGCCGATCACGAAGAGCGGCTGACCGTATTCCACCGGCTCGCCGTTCTCTACCAGGATGGCCTTGATGGTGCCGCTCTTGTCGGCTTCGATCTGGTTCATCATCTTCATCGCCTCGATGATGCAGATCGTGTCGCCTTCCTTGACCTGCTGTCCCTCCTCGACAAAGGGTTTCGCCGTCGGCGAGGGGGCACGATAGAAGGTGCCCACCATGGGGGATGTCACCTGGTGTCCTTCCGGAATACCGTCCCCACTGTCTTCCGCGGCGGCAGCTTCCTTCTGGCTGTCTGCGGCCGGTGCCGGCTGGGCGGCGGGCGCCGGTGCGGGGGCGGGCGCCGGCGGTGCGCTGGGGCCGCTCCGGCTGATGCGCACCGATTCCTCGCCCTCGGTGATCTCGATTTCGGCGATGCCGGATTCCTCCAGCAGTTCGATCAGGCGTTTTACTTTTCTTATGTCCATGTTGCTCCCGATTCAGTTGGCTTTCCGGGTCTGCAAGAGTGCGTGGGCCGCATCCAGTGCCAGGGCATAGACCTTGTGGCCCAGCCCGCTGATGGTGCCCAGGGCGATATCGGAAAAATAGGAATGGCGGCGGAACGTTTCCCGTGCATGCGGGTTGCTGAGGTGTACCTCTATCATGGGCAGTTGCGAAGCCAGCACCGCGTCACGCAAGGCCACACTGGTATGGGTGAAGCTCGCCGGATTGAAGATCAGGAACGCCGTACCGTCGTCGGCGGCGGCATGCAGGCGTTCGATCAGGGCGTGCTCGGCATTGCTCTGGAAATGTTCGATCTGGTGTCCCAGGGCCTCGCCGCGTGACTCCAGATCCGCCACCACTTCCTCCAGGCTGCGCTGACCGTAGATGGTCGGCTCCCGGGTACCCAGGCGGTTCAGATTGGGCCCATTGAGTACCAGAATCCGTGCCACGGACAGCAATTCCCCGTCTTGGGGCTGATCGAATCGTTTGGCGGAACTTCCCGCCTGATCCGGTCACGATCAGCGCAGAATGGATACAGTGGGGCAATTGTGGATGACGAAAATCGGCTTGTCCACGCCTGAGGCGCAAAAAAACGTGGATTCAGGACATTTCGTCGCCGATGGCAGCCGTTTCGCGTTGGATTCCAGTCATGGCACGGCCCCGGGCATGCTTCACCCGCTGTTTTCCGACAGCGCGGGGGCCAGAAGCGGATCGACTTCGTCCGGTTCGATCAATCCGAGATGGAAGTTGACCACACGGCCGTCGCGATCGACCACGAAGGTGTGTGGCAGACCCAGGGCGCCACTGCCGAAGGCTTCGAGGACTTCCAGAGTCTCGTTCTCGCCCACCAGCAGGGGGTAATTGATGCCGAACTCCTCGGCAAAGGCCTTGACCTGTTCCGGCTGGTCGAGGGCAATGCCGAGCACGGTCAGCCCCTGATCCTCGAACTCATCCTGGACATCGATCAGCAGCGGGACTTCCTCCCGACAGGGGGCGCACCAGGTGCCCCAGAAATTGATCACCAGGATGTCGCCTTCCCACTCGGAGATATCGCGGGTTTCTCCCTCCGGATCCGGCATGCTGAATTCGGGCAGGGTCTCGGTGAGGCGATCCTCGATGCCTCCGCCGGCTGTTGCCTGATCCGCTTCGGGAGCCGCCTCGCGGGGCTCATCACCCGACATCCATTGATAGACGCCGTATCCCAGTGCGCCGGCACCGAGCATCAGGGCGATCAGCAAGGGCAAGACGTGATTTTTCATGGTTTTCTCCGTCTGGTCTGGCGACCGGCTCAGCGCCCGTCCCCGGCAGCGCGGGCACGGACCCGCTCCAGGTGGCGGGTGAATTCCTCGGGGCCGACTTCACCCACCAGGCGTTTCTCACGCAGCTCCTCGTGCTCCCCGGCGGGAAAGAACAGAATCGCCGGCGGGCCGAAAAGCTGGTATCGCTCCAGCAGCTCGCGGTGGGTATCGGTGTAATCGGTCACGTCGGCCTTCAATACCTCGAAACCTTCCAGCGTGGCCAGGACTTCGGCATCGGTAAAGGTATTGCGTTCCATCGCGCGGCACTCGACACACCAGTCGGCGTAGAATTCCAGCATCACCGGACGTTCCGCACCCTCGATCGCGGCATCCACCGCCTCGATGTCGGCGGCGGGCCGGAAATCGGGCAGCTCGGTGGTGGTGCCCTCGGTCAGGGATACCCCCTGCAGGGGGCGGAGGGGGTTGTTGCCGCCGGCAGCGCCACCAATCAGCACCAGCACGCCCCAGGCCAGGGCGAGAATGCCCACGCCCTTCCACAGCTTTCGCCACCCGGAACCGGATTCCCCGATCGGCTCCAGGGCGCCGAGATAGATTCCGGAGATCACCAGGAGCGCGGCCCACAGGCTCATGTAGGCGGTGGGCGGCAGAATGCGTTCGAGCATCCAGATCGCCACGCCCAGCAACAGCACCCCGAAGGCGGCCTTGATTGCGTCCATCCACGGTCCGGCTCTGGGAACCAGGCGGCCCGCCGAGGTGCCCACGATCATGAGCAGTACGCCCATGCCCAGGGACATGGCGAACAGGGCCATGCCGCCGCGCAGGGCATCCCCGGTCTGACCGATGACCAGCAACGCCCCGGCCAGGGGGGCGGCAATGCAGGGGCCGACCACCAGGGCGGAGAGGAAACCCATGACCCCGACCCCGGTGTAGGTGCCTGCCTGCTGGCGGTTGGAGATGCGGTGCATGGCTTCCTGGAAGCGCTGGGGTACCTGCAACTGGTAGAAGCCGAACATGGCCAGCGAGAGCAGGACGAATATGGCCGCAAAACTGGTGAGTACCGCCGGGTGCTGCAGGGTGGCCTGCAGGTTGTGCCCGGCAAGGCCGGCGAGTACCCCGGCCGCGGTATAGGTAGCTGCCATCGCCAGGACATAGGTCAGGGACAGGCCGAAGGCACGGCGTGTGGTGATGTCCGGACCCTGGCCGATGATCAGGCTCGAGAGGATCGGCACCATGGGCAGGACACAGGGGGTCAGGCTCAGCAGCAGGCCGAGTCCGAAGAAGGCTGCCACGACCAGTGCGGGATGGGCGTCGGCCACCAGGCTCGCCATCCGGTCCTGCTCCGAGGCCGCCGCCGGCGATTCCTGCGCGGTGTCCGTTTCCGCCGTTGTTCCGGGGCCGACTTCATCGCCGGCCAGGGTCACTGTCACATCACGATCCAGGGGCGGATAGCAGAGCCCGGCCTCGGCACAGCCCTGGAAACGGACCCGCAGGTCCACTTCCTCACCGGCGCTGGCGCCGGTAATGGGGAGGTCGATGACCAGGCGGTTGAAATGGACCGGGGAGACGCCGAAGAACTCATCCTCGATGATTTCGGCTTCCGGGAATCCGGGTTCCCCCAGTGAAAGCTCATCCGCATTGTCGCCCACGAGCGTGAAATCAAAGCGTTCCTCGTAGAGGTAGTACTCGTCGGCGATTTCCCACTCGAGCTGGATCCTGTCGTCCGAGGTGGAAAAGGCATTGAGCAGAAAGGCCTCGTCCGGGTGCTTGAATTCCTCCCCCGAGACGCCGCCCAGGCCCTCCAGCCCCTCCTGGGCGAAGCTCGGGGCAGCAAGGCCGGTGGCAAGCACCAGGGCTGCCAGCCATGTGATGGGATGGATCCGGGTCATTGTTGCCGGGTTTCCTCGCTTACCCATTGGAGGTAGGCGGGCAGTCCCGCCGTGATCGGCAGAGCGACCACCTCGGGCACATCGTAGGGGTGCAGCTCGGGAATCCGCTGGTTCAGGCGCTCGACGCGATCTGCCGCGGTCTTGATCACCAGCAGGACTTCGGTCTCGGTCTCGACCGTGCCCTTCCATTCAAACACCGAAGTCACTTCGGGAAGGATGTTGACGCAGGCGGCCAGGTTCTCGTGCACCAGGGCCGAGGCGATGTCCCGGGCCACCCCGTCATTGGGGCAGGTGCAGAGTACGACGCAGTTTTCGCTCATGGGACTCGATCCGGTTGCTGTGGGTGGCGTCAGACCGGCGGCAGGATAACGTGCCGGGCCTCGGCTTTCCACCGACTCGGGCTTTGCTCCGGCCTGCCTCGCAAGCACTCGGGGAGCCCGGGTTTCACTCAGCCCTGTGTTCGACCCGTTCGGCCTTGAATTGTTCGCCGTCATGATGGATCACGGCGGTGTCAGTGAGGGGGGCTTCCCCGGCGTTGGCGAATTCCACCTCGGTCGGCAGGTGACGATGAAAGAAATGGGACTCGTCCGCCGGGTAGAGGGGCATGGGGATGCCGTCAGCGGCGCGCAGGAGCAGGCGGTCCTGGTCACGCTCGATCCGGATCCGGCTGCCGTCATCGGTCTCGTACAGGCCGGCGTGTGCCTCGAGTACCTGCTCCCCCACCGAGGCAATCCGGCGTACGGCCGAACTCTGGGTGGGTTCCATGCGGTGAGCGAGCTGGCGTCGGCCTTCCTGGACCATTTCCAGGCGGTTCACGCTGCCCGCCTCATCATCGAGAAAGCGTACTTGTGCATCCACTCCCCGGGTAAAGAAGGTGTCGCTGTCGCTGGGATACAGGCGCAGGCTCGAGCGACCGGGGGCCTGGATATAGAGGTGGTCGCCGCGCTTGCGCACGTGCAGCACGAAACCCGGCGCGACCTGGTAGCGCCCGGCGTAGAGCGCCAGCACCGCCCGGTCCAGGTCCACTGTTTCCTCCAGGGGAGGCACTTCGGTCCCGGGTGCGAGGGTCGCGAATCCCAGTGTCTCGACGCTGTTACCGGTGTTCGACAGGACCACCACGCCACGCTCGCCGTCGGCGGTGAAGCCGGCGAATCCGGCGTGCCCGCCGGTGCGACCCGCATGCCAGACGAACTCGCGGCCATTGCGTTCAAGCAGGTGCCAGCCCAGGGCCATGCCCGCACTCCCGTCGGAGGCCGGAATCCGGGGCTCGACGATCTCGGCCAGATCGGCCCCGGGAGAGCCACGCTCGTCATGGCGATGTGCCTCCGGGGCCATGTGGGCTTCGAGCCACCGGATGAGATCGCGGGTTGACGACTTGAGACCGCTGGCCGCCAGGAAGGCAGGCTGCTCCCAGTGCGGGGTCGCCTTGAGGTCGAAATCGTGGCCCCGGGCGAGGCGGTCGCGCTGGTCCGGATCGGGGGAGATCACCGTATCGGGGAGCTCCAGTGGCCCGGTGATGTACTTTTCGAGCAATTCCTCGAATTCCGCACCTTCGCGGTCCTGCAGGATTTCGCCGAGCAGGGCGTAGCCGAGATTGGAGTAACCGAACTGTTCGCCCGGATCCAGGTGAGGTTCGAGGCGACTCAGGTAGTCACGCAGTTCGCCCGGCTGGTAGTCCTCGAATGGTCCCCTGAAACTTTCCCGGGGCAGATCGGAGGGTTCGGCCGGAATGCCTGCGGTATGGGTGGCAAGGTGCACAAGGCGCACCTTCTCGGCCAGTCGAGCCGGCAACTCGAGTTCCCCGGTGACGGCGTCCTCAAGCGAGACGTGAAGTGGCATCTCCGATGCCCGGGCCTCGCGGGTCATCAGGGCGGCGGTGAAGGGCTTGGTCAGCGAGCCGATCTCGAAAAGGGTGTCCGGATCCGGGCGCGGGCCATTGTCCCCCTCCGGCCCGAAGGCCTGGAACTGGCGTTCCTTGCCGTCGGTGACCCCGATGATCACGGAATGGTAGTAATCGGCCTCGATCCGGTGCTCGACCGCTTCGCGGACCGTGTCCGGGATCAGGGTGTCGGAGGCGGCCGGCGTGCACAGACCACTCACAAGCAGCCCCGCAAGCGCGAGCCCCCCGGTGCGCCAAGCGGCAGGGCGGCCGGGAGGATGCCGTGGCCGGGGAGGCCGGCGCGGGGTTACACTGTGCAATTGAATCGCCCTCATCATCCGAAAAGCCTACACGAAGCCCTGTCATGTCCGTCACCGCCGAGGAAATCAGTCACACCGTGCGTCGGCTCGGAAAGCGCCTGCGCACGCATACGGCCCGCGCCATCACCGACTATGACATGATCGGTGACGGTGATCGGGTGCTGGTGTGCCTGTCCGGGGGCAAGGATTCCTACACCCTGCTGGATATGCTCCTTGAGCTGCAGCGGGTCGCGCCGATCCGCTTTCACCTGGCAGCGGTCAACCTGGACCAGAAGCAACCCGGTTTTCCCGAGCATGTCCTCCCCGAATACCTCGACTCCCTGGGCATTGAATACCACATCCTCGAACAGGATACCTACAGTGTGGTCCGGGAGGTGGTACCGGAGGGCAAGAGCTTCTGCGGGTTGTGTTCGCGGTTGCGGCGGGGGGCCCTGTACGAATTCGCCGCCCGCCATGGTTTTGACCGCATCGCCCTCGGCCACCACCGGGACGACATTGTCGAGACCCTGTTCCTGAACCTGTTTCATGGCGGGCGGCTGAAGGCCATGCCGCCCAAGTTGCGGTCCGATGACGGGCGCAATGTGGTGATTCGCCCGCTGGCCTATTGCAGCGAGGACGATATCGCCCGCTACGCCCGGGCCCGGGATTTCCCCATCATTCCCTGCAATCTGTGCGGATCCCAGGAAAACCTCCAGCGCCAGGCGATCAAGGCCATGCTCGCGGAGTGGGAGCGTACCGCGCCGGGACGCAGCGAGAAGATCTTCCGTGCGATCCAGAACGTCTCGCCCTCCCAGCTGGCGGATCGTTCTCTGTTCGATTTCGCCGGCCTCGAAACCGACCGGCGAGCCGCCGAGGACTGAGCCCGGTCACGGCCGGGTTTCGGCCGGCCACAAGGCTGTTTCGCGGCCCGGGAACAGCCCTGATCAGGTGCCGCCCCCCTTGACTCTGCAATTTTCATCCCTATTATTAGCACTCGAATTCGGCGAGTGCTAACAGCCGATCCCCGGAAGCGGATCCGGATCAGCCCCTCGGGCTGATCACCGGTGCGTTCCCGGGGCGGTGGCAGGGCTCGCCCTGGAAAGTGGTTCAACAACAACCTGTGGAGGAACTGGCGCCATGAAGATGCGTCCACTGCACGATCGCGTTGTGGTCAAGCGCGTTGAGGAAGAACAGAAGACCGAGGGCGGGATCGTCATCCCCGACTCGGCCGCCGAGAAGCCGATCCGGGGCGAAGTCGTCGCCGTCGGCAGCGGCAAGCCGCTCGACAACGGCGAGACCCGCAGTCTCGACGTGAAGGCCGGCGACAAGGTCCTGTTCGGCAAGTTTGCCGGCACCGAGGTCAAGGTGGATGGCGAAGAACTGCTGGTGATGCGCGAAGACGACATCATGGCCGTCTTCGAAGGCTGATACGCAGGATTCTCCGCCTGATGCAATTCAAGCGCTGAAACCTGGATTCGCAGAAACTTGAATCAAGAGGTAAATGAAAATGGCTGCGAAAGAAGTGAAATTCGGTGAATCCGCGCGCCAGGGCATGGTGCGTGGCGTCAACACCCTGGCCAATGCGGTCAAGGTGACCCTCGGCCCGAAGGGCCGCAACGTGGTTCTGGAAAAGAGCTTTGGTGCGCCGACCGTCACCAAGGACGGCGTGTCTGTGGCGAAGGAAATCGAACTCGACGAGAAGTTCGAGAACATGGGCGCCCAGATGGTCAAGGAAGTCGCTTCCCAGACTTCCGATATCGCCGGTGACGGCACCACCACCGCCACCGTGCTGGCCCAGTCCATCCTCAAGGAAGGCATGAAGGCGGTTGCCGCCGGCATGGCCCCGATGGAGGTCAAGCGCGGCATCGACAAGGCGGTGAAGGCGGCCACCAAGGAGCTCGCCAAGCTGTCCAAGCCCTGTGACGACCACAAGTCCATTGCCCAGGTGGGCACCATTTCGGCCAACTCCGACTCGGAGATCGGCGAGCTGATCGCCAAGGCCATGGACAAGGTCGGCAAGGAAGGCGTGATCACGGTCGAGGAAGGCTCCGGGCTAGAGAACGATCTGGAGACCGTGGAAGGCATGCAGTTCGACCGCGGTTATCTGTCTCCCTACTTCGTGAACAACCAGCAGAACATGACCGCGGAGCTGGAAGATCCCTATGTCCTGATCCACGACAAGAAGATCTCCAACATCCGTGATCTGCTGCCGGTTCTCGAGAACGTGGCCAAGTCCAACAAGCCGCTGCTGATCATTTCCGAGGACATCGAGGGCGAAGCCCTGGCGACCCTGGTGGTCAACAACATGCGTGGCATCGTCAAGGTCGCCGCCGTGAAGGCGCCCGGCTTTGGTGATCGTCGCAAGGCCATGCTCGAGGACATTGCCGTGCTGACCGGCGGTCAGGTGATCTCCGAAGAGGTCGGCCTGAGCCTGGAGAACACCACGCTCGACCAGCTCGGTACCGCCAAGAAGGTGCAGATCGACAAGGACAACACCACCATTGTTGACGGCGGTGGCGAGAACTCCAAGATCAAGGCCCGGGTGGACCAGATCCGTGGCCAGATCGAGGACGCCACTTCCGACTACGATCGCGAGAAGCTGCAGGAGCGGGTCGCCAAGCTCGCCGGCGGTGTCGCCGTGATCAAGGTCGGTGCCGCCACCGAGGTGGAAATGAAGGAGAAGAAGGCCCGCGTCGAAGACGCCCTGCACGCGACCCGTGCGGCGGTCGAAGAGGGCATCGTCCCGGGCGGTGGTGTCTCCCTGCTGCGTTCGCTGGACGGGCTCAAGAAGCTCAAGGGCGACAACGCCGACCAGGACTTCGGCATCGAGATCCTGCGTCGGGCGATGGAAGAGCCCCTGCGCCAGATCGTCCACAACGCGGGTGGCAAGCCCGACGTCGTGGTGGCCAAGGTCCTGGAAGGTGAAGGCAACTTCGGCTTCAATGCGGCCAGCGGCGAATTCGGCGACATGGTCGAGGCCGGTATCCTGGACCCGACCAAGGTGTCCCGGACCGCGCTGCAGAATGCCGCTTCCGTGGCCGGCCTGATGATCACCACCGAAGCCATGGTGGCGGATCTGCCGAAGGAAGACGACAATGCCGGCGGTGGTGCCTCCGACATGGGCGGCATGGGAGGCATGGGCGGCATGATGTAAAGCCGCAACCGCCTTTTCCGCAAGGCAGGGAACCCCGTCACGATCGTGGCGGGGTTCTTTTTTGAGGGTCGATAAAAAATCCCCCGCCGGAATCCGGCGGGGGAGGTTGGAAGGCAAGTCCTGGCGAGGCGGGAGTCAGCCGCGCTCGATGACGGCAGTCACGCCCCAGGTCTTGCCGGCAGCTTCCACGTCGAAGGTCAGGGTGAAAGTGTGTGCGTCGGTATCCACCGCGCAGGCCCGGGTGGTCCGCTCCGTGGTGATGGCCTTCACGGCCGGAATCTCGGTCAGTTCCACGTCGCAGTCCTCGGGGGTCAGGCAGCCGTCGATCTCGGTAAACGCGCCGCCCGTGGCATCGGACAGGTTGTCCATGGCGTAGAAATCGCCGGAGCAGGACAGGCCATTCTGTTCCCAGATGATATCGACACGTACCCCGTCACTGGAGAGTTCACTCTCGAGCTCGTCGGTATTCGGCGGCCACCAGTTGCTGGTCTCGTCCAGATCGAAAGAGGTGCCCGGCCCCATTGTTTCCTGGGTGTGGGAACAGGCATCACCGATCGCGATGAACACCCGACCGGCATCTTCCCGCCAGGCCATTTCCTTGTTCAGGAAATCGATGGGACCAAGGAAATTCTCCGGAATGTCCCCGCCACCGGCACCGGTTCCCACCACATCGGAAACCTCGTTGAAAAACTCCTGCATGTCATTGGGGCTGATCAGGTCGAGGCCGGTATCGGGCCGTTCCACCGAGTCAAAGTCGGGCGGTTCGCCCAGGGTGCCCCGAGATATGGAGTCGGTGTAGTCGGTTTCCCCTTCCGGCCGCATGGTGGCGTAGGCATCTCCCAACGTGATACCGGTAAAGCGGACGTCCAGATCGGCCAGTTCGTCGGCAAAGTCCACGATACGGTCGGCAAATACGCCGGCCGCGCCGCCCATGCTGCCGGTGGTGTCCAGGCTGACAGCTATGTCATAGAAATCCCCGCGGCCGGCTGAACCCAGGGGCACGTCCTCGCAAGTCAAACCCTCCGGGCTGCTTTCCGCGAGCGGTGCCCCGGCGGTGCCCGGTGGCAGCAGGGCATCTCCCTCCTGGATCTGCACGTTGGTGACATCCGGCTTGTGTACCTCGTCGTCCACCTGGACACCACTGACCCGGATGCCGAGGCCCCCGTCGTCCGCGGTGAAGAAGCCGACAGAGGGGTTGAATGTCTCCTCGCTGTCATAGGAGATCTCGGTCGCCTTGTATTGTCCGACGGCGCCGTTGTCGTCATCATCGTCACTGCTGAAGCAGCCGCTGAGGGCGAGTGAGGCGCATAGGGTCGCCGTCCCTGCCAAATAAATCCAAGTTGGTTTGCGTTTCGTCATGGTCGTTCTCCCTGTATTTTGCATCTTTACATACACCGGTGGCAGAAAAGCGAGTATCGCTTCACGAATTGTTCGCCTCCCCACGAAAAATTCCGAACCCGGTGAACATTGGCCAAGTCTGGAGAATCCTCACTTCGGTGGAGGATATGTCAGTTATGCTCCGTGACGCCTGTCTAGTCAACATATAACCGCCCCCCCAAATGAGGCCCCCCAAATCAGGAGTATTGGTCTCATCCGTGCAAGATTCCCTTGTTTATCAGGGTGTTGGAAGTGTGGCGAGGAGTTGGGGAGGTACTTGAGAAATTTCGCCCCGAGGTCCTGATAGCGGAACTTCCGCTTCCTCCCGGGAGGGCACCGGCGTTCTCGGTTTTGGTCAGCAATTTAGTATTTCAGGACGCTGTCTCGATCAGCCAGTATCGTGCCCGGGTCGTACGATACACGTCCTCGGGTCGGAACGACCTGCTGATTTCACGGCAGCGAAAACGTTCTCCGTGCGGCACCCGAGGTTCGAACTCCGGAGCGGAAACGAACAAGAGCATTTCGCCCTTCGGAGACAAGCGCCCGGGGCAGCTGTCCAGTTGTCGTTGAAACATCGAGAGCGCTGCGTTTCCGGCTTTGCCAGAGCCTGTTTCCGGCAGTGCAAGCAGGATGTGATCCCACCGATCGGGGTCGACGCAATTCGTCCAGGTGTCGTGACCCGCGACGCGGACCCGGTACGTAGTTCCCTTGAGGCGATTAAGTTTGCCCTGCTCTCGGGCCCAACGTGCGTCATGCTCTGAGTCGACCAGTGTGAGGGTCTCGCGTGCGCCGCCAAGGGCGGCGCGAACTGCAGCCGCTCCCGCGTCGGCGAACAGGATCAGTACGCTTTGGCCTGCAGCGCCGCGGGCGAGATGCTCACGGAGGTGACGCTGGCGAAGATCGAGCCCCGTTTCCTCCGGGTTCGCAGGCCATGTCCTGAATACCGCATCGCCTTCACGTACTTGGCATGTGAGAGAGTCATCCGGAGTCTGGCCGGGGACGCAGACATGGACACGTTCAGGTGGTGTTCCGGTGACTCGCCCTGCAGCTTCCACCAGCCCGGCGAGGCGCGCCTGTTTATCCATGGTGGCTCGATGCTCGGGCTCATTGCTGGAGCTACCTCCGCCTGCCTTGCCGCGGCCGCGTGCCGGTTGGACCTTGATACGCAAGTTGCTCCCCAATTGTTCGACGCACAGCGGGAAATCGGGCAGATCATGATCGAACAGGCGCACCGCATCGGTTTGCCAGTTTCGTGCCTTGCGGCGCAGGTGCTTGAGGTTCTTTTCCAGGCGATTGACCGCATCCCGTGCGGCATTCTCCCGGTCGTCCAAGGCCCGTGTCAGTTGCAACAGATGACAGTCCAGCCCGCCATTGCGGGTGGTCTGAATCTGTTCAAAACGCATGCCGGAGGGTTGCAGGTGATTCGGGTCACCGCACAGCAGCCAGGCGTCGGGAGAATGAGTACCGCTGCGGAGCATTCTCCCCAGGCTCGCGGCCAGTTGCAGCACGTCGCCTCGGTTGCCGATGCGCTCGCCGTAGGGCAGGTTGCCGACCACCACGCCGGGCCCGCCCGGCGCGCTGCCTCGCGCGGCGGGTCGGTGGGCCACCACCAGGTCTTCCGCGACTCCGGCGGCCTCGGCATTGGCCCTTGCCTGGGAGACAGCGGTGCTGTCGGCATCGCTGCCGATGATGCGTCCGGTGAATTCATTGTCGTCCCCGTCGCGGGCCTGACGACACTGCTCCTGCCACAGCTCCGGCTGGTGGACGGGCCAACCGGCAAAGCCCCAGGGCCGTCCCGGGTCCCGCGCCGGGCGCCCGAGGGCCATCAGCGCGGCTTCGATCACCAGGGTGCCGGAGCCGCAGACCGGGTCCAGCAGGTGCTGGCCCTCGGCCGCGCGCCGGGGCCAGTCCGCCGCGATCAGCAGCGCCGCGGCCAGGTGTTCCTTCATGGGCGCTTCGCCGTCCTCACTGCGATAGCCGCGCCGATGGAGGCTGCCGGCCCCCAGGTCACGAAAGAGCTGCAGGCGTCCCCGGTGAAAGCGGGCGTGAATGAGCACATCGGGAAAACTCGGGTCCACATCGGGCCGTTCCCGTCCCGAGGCGCGGATCCGGTCCACGACCGCATCCTTGACCCGCCGCGCCCCGTGGAGGGAGTTGCGCAGCCAGCCCCCGGTACCCCTGAAATCCACCGCAATGCGCGCGCCATCGGGGATTTCCTTTTCCCAGGCATGCGCCATGGCCGTCTCGTACAGTGCGCCGTCGCTCCCGGCGGCCCCCTTGTGGATCGGTACCAGCACCCGTCCCGCGGTCCGTGCCAGCAAGAGCACCCGATAGAGGGTCGCGAGGTCAGCACGGGCTTCCACGGCCCCCGGCCGGATGTGTTCAATTCCGGCACCGAGTTGTGCCATTTCCTGCGCGACGTATTCGCCCATTCGGGGTGGCCCGAGCACGGTGAAGTCCAGATTGGGGAATTCCTTTCCGCCAGTATTGGCTGGCTGGTCGGGCATGCGTATCATTCCTTGCCTTGGCTGAAATTGCCCGCCTGACGGGCTCCTTGACGAGCGCCTCGGTACAGGGCGAATCACCGTCCGCAAGCCGTAAACCTTACCTGAATGACGGTCGATACGTCCTGAATCGGGTATACGCGACTGCCAAACAGAACACCCAGATGGAGGAATACATGATCAAGCGCCTTTCGAACAGCATCCTGGCCCTGCTGGCCGCCTCGGCCCTGCTGTGTGCCGGCAATGCCCTGGCCGCCAACAAGGCGGGCACCTACGTCCAGGGCCACTACGCGGAATTCGACGACAGCGACAACGACGGGTTCGGGATCGCGGGATCCTGGATGGTGCGCGAGGACATCCGCCTGTTCGGTGAATACACCACCATGGAATTCAGTGACATGGCCGTCCTCGGCGGCGGGTATCGTCTGTTCGCCGATGATCAGTGGTACTTCGAACTGGGTGCCAGCTATCAGGATTTTGACCTGGATGACGGAGGGCCGGCGGTGCATGGCCTGGTCGATTACGAGCCCATTCCGGATCTCACCCTCACCGGCAAGCTGGAATACCTGATGTACGACGAGGTCGATGACCAGCTTGTGGTGGGCCTGGGCGTCGACTACGCCTTCACCCCGGAATTCTCGGCCTTCTTCAGCTACGAGGAGCAGACCGACATCAGCGCCAATATGGGCCGGTTGGGCGTACGCTACGCCTTCTGATCAGAGCAGATTCGAGGCCACCATTCGGGAATGGCTTGGGGCCCCTGGAGTCCGGGTAACCATTGTCGCCGGATGCCTGGTGAGTCCCCCCAAATGGGAGGGCTCCAATGCTGGCCATATTCTGGCGGATGTAATAAGGTTGCCTTGGCTTGGATGGTCGGAAATGGTGTATCTTGGGGGGAGTGGTTCTGCAGTAACAGGCCAGTCCTGCCGGAAACCGCGATTCCAAATTCATATCTTGTGCTCGACGGGAGGTTTCATGAGAAAAGCGAACAAGTATCTTTCCTGCATTGCCCTGGCGTTTGTTGTCCTCGGCATGGCCCTGTCCGGCACTGCCCTGGCGAGTGACCGGGAGGGTGAAATCCGGGCCGGGGGTGGCATCAACCACAACAGTGCGTCCGGTGTGTCCAACGAGATCGGTTTCCAGATCTACGGTGGCTACAACTTCGGCGAACTGTTTGGCGTTGATGACCTGGATTTCCTCGTGGAAGGTGGTTACTGGAACTCGGGTATCGAAATCTGTGCGAATTTCGCGTGTACTTCTACCACCGACGTGGACGGCATCTGGGCCACCGGTGGGGTTGCCTATCGTTTCAGCGATGACATCAGCTTTCTGGGACGCGCCGGCCTCGATTTCGGCGAGGACGACGGCCTGATGATCGGTGGCGGGGCGGCCTACCACATGAGCGAGGAGCTGGATCTCATTGGTGAGGTGGTGATTCGTGACAATGTCACCTCGCTCCAGTTCAACGTCACCTACGGATTCTGA
>SLND01000065.1 GCA_007133205.1 Natronospiraceae bacterium
AGAAGAATCCGTCCCGAGTGAGCAGGCTGGTACCGCCGTACTCCACCGGCTGGCCGGTTTCCACGGTCTCGGTGGCCAGCTCGCCGGTCTCCTCGTCGATCACCGGACGGGTGATCGGTTCGCCGTCCTCGTCCAGGACGGGTTCGCCGTCCTCATCGAGCACGGTTTCGGTCACCGGTCGCTCTTCCGCCTCGTAGACGGTCTGCCATTCCATGACCGGTTCGCCGTCTTCGTCGAGGACCGGCTCCTCGCGGGTCTCCCCGGTCTCCTCGTCGACCACTTCCTGTGTCACCTGTTGCGGCATGCGCTCGGTGACCGTCCAGTCCATGGTCCAGGCCAGGTGCGAGAGCGCCATCACGATCAGGGTGCCGATCAGGAACAGGCTGGTGGGGTCCGGCAGGCGGTTGCCGCCGCGTTCAATGGCGTCGAGAATCCTGTTGCTCGATGAACCGGGCTGAGTATTGCTCATGGCGGATTGTCCGTAGCTGGGCGCGTGCGCGGCATGCGCAGCGCGCCGGGGCCAGAAAATCAGCCACGAACCTTATGACAGCGCTGCGTAAAATTCCAGCATCGGGACAAATTGAGGCAGTGGGAGCCGGGATTTCACGCCGGACGGGGGAAGGAGGTCTGCGGAAGAAGGGCCTGACGGCGAGCCGTCATGAAAAACGGGCGGCCCCCGAGGGACCGCCCGTCATGTCTGCCGTCTGTCGCGGCGGATCAGTGGACGCGGCTGTCGATCGACCGCAATGCCTCGCCGATATTGCGGTGACCGGAGCGCTCCAGCTCCTCGCGGGTGTAGACCCGAACCGGCGAGCTGGTGGTCACGATCCGCTCATAGTTGTATTCGTCCAGATCCCTGGTGATCCGGCTGCCGACAATCCGGACATGGCCGCTGCGATCCACCGCCTGCTCCTCGGTGGCATCCGCATCCGCCTCGCCGTTCTCGTTCTCGGCCTCAGAGGCGGCTACCGCGGTCGAGCCGAAGGCCAGCGCCAGTGCGGCCAGCAATGCCATCAACCAGTCTCTTCTCATGGTGCCTTCCTCCTGAGCCTGCCTCGAATTTCCCCGTCTGCACGATTAGACTATAGCGTCTCATCGCGGTTCCGCCAGCATGGCCCGGATTCCGCGCGCTGCCCGACCTCCCATTTTCCAGGAATCTCGTGTCCAGCACGCGTCTACAGACTGCCGGGCTGTTTGTCGCCTTCGCCCTGGTCTGCCTGATCTGGGGCTCGACCTTCATGGCGATCCGGATCGGCGTCCAGGACCTGCCGCCCTGGCTGATGGCGGGCCTGCGCTTTCTCGCGGCATCCGTCATTCTCTGGCTCATCGCGCGGCTTCTCGGCCAGCGAGCCGGGGGGCGCGCGGACTGGATGACCGCCGCGGTCATGGGCCTGCTCCTGGTGGCCGGCGGCAACGGCCTGGTCACCTGGGCAGAGCAATGGGTACCGTCCAACCAGGCAGCACTGCTGATCACCACCGGCGCGATGTGGATTACGGTGTTCGGGGCCTTTGGCCGCCAGGGCCACCGGATCACGCCGAGGATCGGGATCGGACTCGCCGTGGGCTTTTCCGGAGCCCTGATGCTGCTGTCACCGCAGGAGACGCTCGAAACCCGCTTTCTCTGGGCCCAGATCGTGATCCTGATCTCCTCGGTGGGCTGGGCCCTGGGCACCACCTACCGCCGCAATGTGCGGGTCGAGACGCCGCCGCTCATGTTCGCGGCGATGCAGATGTTCCTGGGCGGCGCCCTCCTCACCCTGATCGGCACGCTGAATGGGGAATGGGGGGAATGGCAGTGGACCGTACCCGGCATCGGTGCAATGGTCTATCTGACCATCTTCGGCTCCTGCATCGCCTATGCCTTCTACGTCTGGCTGATCGACAGGACCACGCCGGCGCGGCTGGGATCCACCGCCTATATCGTGCCGACCCTGGCCACGATCATGGGCTGGGTGTTCCTGGATGAAGTGCTGGAAGGACTGCAGCTGGTGGGGGTGTTCGTGATCATTCTCGGAGTGATCCTGGTCACCGCCCCGGCGCGCCGGAAGGGGTGATTGCGGCCCGGGTTTGCTATCACGGTTGAAGTAACAGCGTACCTGGTAGCGAGCGGGTTCAGTGGAGAAAGATCAGTCGAAGAGGTCGTCCACATCCTCGGACCAATCGACCGCCAGCAGCTCGCGTGCCCGTTCGGCCATCTCCTCGGGTACACGCAGACGGATGTCGTTGGTGGAAGGATCGAAAAAGCCCGCCAAGGGACCGAGGCCGATCCCCGCCAGCATGACCGGAACCCCCTCGGTCTCGAGCCGGCCCTTGGCGACTTCGGCACTGAGGATATTGCGATACTGGGCCACGGTAACGTAATCGCTCATAGCTCGAGCATCACCTCGCGCTCATAGTCGGAGGGTTCGAAGGGACGCTTTTCGTAGTGATTGAAGATGACATCCACGACTTGTTTCGCATCGTCGACGAGATGAAACAGGTTCATGTCATCCGGATCAATCATGCCCTCGCCAACCAGATGCGCCTGCATCCAGTCGGTCAGGCCTCGCCAGAAGTCAGTACCGACCAGGACGATGGGAATGCGACGTGTCTTTCCGGTCTGCACCAGGGTCAGAATCTCCGCCAGTTCGTCCAGGGTGCCGAACCCTCCCGGGAGCACCACGTAGGCCGATGCATACTTGACGAACATGACCTTGCGGGTAAAGAAGTGACGGAAATGCAGTTCGATGTCCTGATAGGCATTGGCCTTCTGCTCATGCGGCAGATCAATGTTCAGGCCGATGGAGGGTGACTTGCCGGCGTGGGCACCCTTGTTGGCCGCTTCCATGATGCCGGGGCCGCCACCGGTGACCACCGAGAATCCGGAATCGGATATGGTTCGGGCGATGTCTTCGGCAAGCGTGTAATAGGGATGGTCCGGCGCGGTGCGTGCGGAACCGAAGATGCTGACCGAGGGCTTGATGGTGGACAGGCGTTCGAAGCCTTCCACGAATTCCGCCATGATCTGGAAGATCTTCCAGGACTCGCGTGTCAGCATGCTGTCGTCCTTGAGGCGACGCCACTGACGGTTGGAGATCTGGCGGAAATTATCGTCCTGCGTTCGTTTCAAGGTGTTCAGGCTCCAAGATATTTTTCCAGTCTGCGGATGAAGACGCCCATCTCCTTGGCCGCCTGTTTGTCACCGCGCCTTTCAGCGGCTTCGAGCCCCTGGCGATAGACTTCCAGTGCCTCGCTGGCGCGTCCATCCGAATCCAGCGCGCGACCATACAGCTTCCAGGCAGCCGAATAATCAGGATCCTGGCGCACGGCTTCGGCCAGGTGGCTGGCGGCATCGCTGTAACGCTCACGCTTGAGGTATTCGTTGCCGAGACTGAAGCGCAGCATCGCGCCGTCCTGGCCCTGGTCCAGCATTGCAAGCAGTCTGTCGAGCATGACACCCCCGACCTGGCCATCACCGGGAATCCAGCATAACAGAGGGTGGCCGGCAAGGGGCACGCCTTACAGCCTGCCGGCAACCCTGTGCGTGGCTGTGTCCAGTCAGCGCTGCCAGAAGGCCGGGGTGAGAATCACCAGCAGGGTGAAGATTTCCAGGCGGCCAAGCACCATGGACAGCATCATGGCCCATTTTGCGGTGGGGGCCAGGCCCTGCATGTTGGTGGCCACATCCCCGAGGCCGGGGCCGAGGTTGTTCAGTGTTGCCGCCACGGCTGAAAAGGCGGTGACCTGATCCTCGCCGGTAGCCATGAGCAGAATCATCATGAGCACATAAACCGCCACGTAGACGGAGAAAAAGGCCCAGACGGCATTGATGACCTGATCGGGCACGATGCGGCGGCCCAGCTTGACCGGGATTTCCGCATTGGGATGCACCAGGCGCATGATTTCCCGTCCACCCTGCTTGATCAGAAGCAGGATACGAATCGCCTTGATCCCGCCGCCGGTGGATGCGGCACAGCCACC
>SLND01000055.1 GCA_007133205.1 Natronospiraceae bacterium
CATCACTCGGGCCGAGCAGATCGACCACGCACTTCACCGCCGCCTCCCGGTCCATCGGGAAATCGGTCTCGACCTCCTTCTGGAGCTTGTACTTCGCAAACGTTCCCTTGCGCACCAGTAACGCCACGGGCATGGATTTCTCCCGCATCATCCGGCAGGCCTCGGTAATCATCCGGCCCGGGTCTTCAGTCTCGGCGCTGAGCTCGAACCACGGAATCTCCATCGCATCCAGCAACTCGGTCATCACCCGCCCCTGCTTGACGTGCTGGGGCTCGTCCTTGACGCCGGGCTCGCCCCGCCAGCCGATCATCAGCAGCATCGGAATGCCGTAGACCTCCGGATCGGCGAGCGAGAGCAGCGGATTGACGGTGTTGCCCACGCCCGAGTTCTGCATGTAGACCAGCGCCGGCTCGCCGGTGCCCAGGTAATGGCCCATGGCCAGGGCCACGGCATTGCCCTCGTTGGCGGTGATGACGTGTTCCTCTTCCGCGGTGTTGTCGGTAACGTAGGCACAGAAATCCTTGAGCAGGGAATCGGGCACTCCGGTAAAGAAGCGAATCCCCTGGCCGCGGATATAAGCGAAGATACCGTCCGGATGGTGCATCACTTGGTTCCCGGGATCAGCTCGAGAATGTCCTTGATCGACAGCAGCCGGTCGTCGACTTCCCGCGAGCGCCTGTTCTCCAGGATCGACTCGGCGGCCTCCATCATCGCCGGATAGGCGGCGCGCAGCAGGTGGTTGGCGTAGATCACCACGCTCACGCCCCGCGCCTGCAACTCATCCTCGGTGACCTGGTTGTAGCTCGACGGCACGGCGATCAACGGCACGCGGTTCTCGATGCTCCGGTAACGCTCGCAGAACTCGAAGATCTCGTCCGGGGTCTTCTGCTTGCTGTGGATGAGGATGGCATCGGCGCCGGCCTTGTTGTAGGCATCGGCCCGCTCGATGGCATCGTCCACCCCCTGTTCGAGGATCAGGCTTTCAATACGCGCCACCACCATGAAGTCGTCGGTCACCTGCGCCGCCTTGCCGGCCTTGATCTTGGCACAGAAATTCTCGATGGAATCCTGGGTCTGGGGCACGTCGGTGCCGAACAGGGAATTCTTCTTCAACCCCACCTTGTCCTCGATCACCGCCGCCGAGATCCCGAGCCGTTCCAGCGTGCGCACCGTGAACTGGAAGTGCTCGAGCTTGCCGCCGGTATCGGCGTCATAAACAATCGGCTTGGTGGTCACCTCGAGGATGTCGTTCATGGTCTGCGTGCGCGCGGTAACATCCACCGCCTCGATATCCGGCTTGCCCTTGGCCGTGGACTCGGTGAGCGAGGAGGCCCACATGCCATCGAATTCGCGCCGGCCCTCCTCGGTGTCGATGCCGGCGTTCTCCACGATCAGCCCCGTCAGCCCGTTGTGCGCTTCCATCAACCGCACCATGGGCTTGGCCTGGAGCAGACGACGCAGCTTGTTGCGGCGCATGTCCGGGGTGGTGCCGATCTCCTTGAGGGCCTTGTTGAGCTGGGTGGAGGAAATCCCCTCGGTGTAGCCCACCTCCACCAGCTCCCCGCCCCATTCGGCCAGGGTATCGATTACCCGCTGGCGCACCTCGCGCTGCACACCCTCGCGCCAGTCATCACCGTGGACGACATAGTCGGGCTGGTAGGTGCGCAGGTTGGGGACATAGTCCAGGGTCTCCTGCGCCACCACCCGGTGCACGCCCTTGATGTTCTCCACCACCTGCTTGCGCTGTTCGAAGGCCATGTAGGGCAGGCGCTTGTAGCTGGCGATGGCGGCATCGGTCAGCAAGCCCACGGTCACCTCGCCCAGATCGGCGGCCTTCTTGAGCACGTTCAAATGTCCGGGATGGACCAGGTCGGCGCTCATGCCGACGTAAACTGTCTTCTTCTTAACCATTCTTTCCTTAGCCATGATCTATCCGTTTCCAATAAGTCCGTTTTCGAGATAAGGCTGTCTGGCGTTACCCCGACAAACCCCGTGCATTATACGCAAGGCCCTAGAGCATGCTGTCTTCTTCCTCATCGCCGTCCGCATCCATCTGGGCGGCCGCCGCCTGACGCCGGGCCTGCTTGTTTTCCTCTCGCTCCAGGCGCTCGCGGATCGCCCTGGCCTGCCCGCTGATCCACGGCGAGGATCCGAGCGCCACCACCCGCCCGGTATTCGCCATCACCGCGCTGTGGGGCTCACCGTAGGCGGGCCGCTCGTCCCGGCCAAGCTGGCGTGGGGCGTATTTCACCACCACAAGCAGATGGGCAAGACGCCCGAGCAGGGCCTCGCGGCGCTCGACATCCAGCGCCGACAGGGTGCGACGGCCAATCACCAGAATCCGGGCGTCGACCCAGGCGGCCGCGGCGAGACTCATTTCCAGGCGCACGGCGGGAGGCAGTTCCTTCCAGTCGCCGGCCGTGTGCGGCCTATCGGGCTCCGTGCCGAGCTGCTCAGCAACCGCAGCCGCGGACTCGGGATGCAGGCGATTCTGCAACTCACCCCAGTCCACGCCCTCCGGCAGGCGCAACACCTCACGCATGGAACCGGCTTCCCGGAACAGGCCCGCCCGGCCGAGAAAGACACAATTGCGCGGCGGAATTCGAAAACCGCCTTCGGCCTGGAGCACCGGCCCCGCAGCATAGGGAAAATGAAAGCGATCAACCGGGAAAGGCGTGAACAGGGCCAGGCGGCTGCCGGGAGCCAGGCGCATGCTGGGCGCGTCCCCATCCTGTTCACGATCCACCACCGCCTCCTCGACCACCCCGTCCGGCTCGGCGGCCACCGTCACCGGCGCCCCCGGGGGCTCGTCCGGCAGGCGGGTGGCCTCGACCACGGCGTAATACTGGGATATGAACGGGAAAAAGCGCGAGAAGCGCGCCAGGGTGCGCATGATGTCGGCCATGGACGTCATGGCCAGTCGCAGGAAGATCACGAAACCGATCAACACCGCCCAGGGCAACACGCCCTCGAGCGCCTCGCGGCCCATGATGTAGAGCACCAGCGCCAGACCGATGGCGAGGATGAAAAACACCCACATCTCCACCCGCGCGCGGGCAATCAGCCACTTGCGAAAGGCATCGCGTTCCTTCTTCAGCCCACCGATGGACAGGCTGTGCCGGACGTATTCCTGCTGATCACCGGTAAGATCCCGCCAGGGCCGGGTCATGCGTATCAGGCGCCCGAAGCGATTGCGCGCCCGGGGCGCGGCACGCTGTTGTTGCAGGGTGCTCATCGCCGCCTGGATGTTGTCGCGGTAGAACAGCGGGGCGAAGGCCAGCCCGACCAGGGCCAGAATCCCCACCATGCGCGCGTCCAGCCAGAGCAGGATGGGAATGGAATAGGCGGCGATCACGATCGAACGAAGGGATCTGGAAAAGAAGCGCAGCATCTTGGCGGTACGCTGCGCCGGGCCCGACTGCATCTGCTTAAGCCCCAGCTCGACCTTGTCCGGCACCCGGCCGTTCTCGTCCCGGGGCATGGTCACCCCGAACAGCTCGATGATCCGGCCCGAGGCGAGCTTGTGATAGGCCGCCACCAGCCAGGCAGTCAGGTAATTGCCGTAGAAATTGATCACGGCACTGAGGGCCAGCACCACCGCCAGGCCGACCGCCACCAAAGTCAGGGTCGCTGGGTCACGGGCCACGAATTCGTAGCCGGCGTACTCCAGGCTGCGATCGTCCTCGAGCAGATAGACGTAGTACAGGCCTGCGGCAAGCGCGGCACCCTGCATGATGGCCCCGGTGAAGGCAGCCACCCCGATGGTCACCACCTGCCAGGGGAAGTTCCTGAAGGCATCGGCCACCAGCCAGAACAGCACATCCAGGTACTCGCCCACCAGGCGGCGGACGCGCGCGAACGGGTGGCGGACGCGGTAAAGGCTGGATTCGCGAGCCATGCAAAGTCCCTCACGACCCGCCAGCGGGGCCAAAAGGCTGGAATTGTATCAC
>SLND01000159.1 GCA_007133205.1 Natronospiraceae bacterium
AGATGGGCATAGATGAAATTCAGACCCGGTGTCGTACCCCAGTGGCCGAGCAGCCGGGATTTGAGATGCCGGGCCTGGAGCGGTTCCCTCAGCAGTGGGTTGTCCAGCAGGTAGATCTGCCCCACCGACAGGTAATTGGCCGCTGCCCAGTAGTCCTGCAGGGCCTGTACCTGCCCCGGGTCGAGGACTCCATCCGTGGCGGGTATGCGCGCCACGCCGCCGCTGTCCCTGTGCCTGCGCATGGTCCTGCTCCACATGAATCACAGACCGCCAAATTAGGCCGAATCTGCGTGCCGGGCGATGACCGCCGTCAACAACCGTCTCCATGACCGCGATCCACGTCCCGCCCGGCCGACGATGACCGCCGTCAATGCGAACCGGGAACGCAGCAGCGAGGATGGTGGGCACACAAACAGCGCAAGCTTGATGCGGGAGAAAGCCATGGACATCACCCTCAGCGTCCTGAAGGCGGACATCGGCTCGATTGGCGGTCACGTCCAGCCATCCGGTGCGATCGTCGAGACGGTGCGCGACAAGCTCGAGCGTGAACGTGGCGAGTTGCTTGTCGACGGGCACGTGAGCTGGACCGGCGACGATATCGCCCTGCTCATGACCCACACCCGGGGCACGGGTGATCCGGCCATCCACGAGCTGGCCTGGAACGCCTTTCTTGCCGGTACCGAGACCGCAAAGGCACAGGGGCTGTACGGGGCGGGGCAGGACCTGCTCGCGGAAGCCTTCTCGGGCAACGTGCGCGGCATGGGGCCCGGGGTGGCGGAGATGACCGTCAGTGAACGCCCGGCCGAGCCCTTCGTACTGTTCGCCGCGGACAAGACCGACCCGGGGGCATTCAACCTCCCTCTTTACGCGGCCTTTGCCGATCCCATGAACACCCCGGGCCTGTTGCTGTCACCGGCGCTGTCGGAGGGATTCCGGTTCGTGATCATGGATGTCAATCACACGCAAGGTGATCGCATCATCGAGCTGGACGCGCCGGAAGACCTGTACCGGATTGCCGCGCTGCTGCGCGATCCGGAACGTTATGTGGTCGAGGCCATCTACTCGCGCAACTCCGGCGAGCAGGCGGTGGCCGCTTCCACCTCGCGTCTGCACAACATCGCCGGAACCTACACCGGCAAGGACGACCCGGCGATGCTGGTGCGGGTGCAGAAGGACTTCCCCGCCACGGGCGAGGTGCTGGCACCCTTCGCCACCGGCCATTACGTGGCGGGTGGCATGCGCGGCTCGCACAACATGCCGCTGATGCCGGTGCCACGCGAGTCGGGGACCAGCTATTTCGACGGCCCACCGATCGTCACCGCCACCGGCTTCTGCGTCCACGAGGGCCGCCTGACCGAACCGGTGGATCTGTTTGCCCATCCGTTCTGGAACCGCACCCGCAACCGGATCGCGGACAAGGCGGTGGACATGCGCCGGCAGGGCTTTTTCGGGGCTGCCATGCTGCCCATGGACGAGCTGGAATACACCGGCATCACCTCGCTACTGGACGGACTGGACGGGCGCTTTGAAGTGCGGGACGAGCCGGAGACCCGGCAGGCTCGCGCCGCCTCATGACATGACATTACCCCGCCCCGCCGCCCTGGCGGGGCGAGCACCCTGATTCCCGGGCCATGCGGTCGGCGTGGATCGGCATTTGCGTGTATACTCGGCAGATAGAGGCCAAAGGCCTCATCCCAGGAGCGCGGGAGAACTGCCGCCTTGAGCATCCCGGCCGATAACAGGGACGCCGCCGGGCTCGAACAAAGCCCCGAACTGCTTCAGCACCTGCTGGAGCAGTCCGATCTGCTCGTGCTGGTGGTCGACGGTGAGGACCGCATTCTGCTGTTCAATCGTGAATGCGAGAAGCTTACCGGGTACCGCGCTGATGAGGTGATCGGCCAGACCGTCTGGTCGACCGTCATTCCCGAGGATGAGGCCGACAGCGTTCGCGGCATGGCGACGCGGCTGCGCAATGACGGCGGTACCGCCGGGTTCACCAACCACTGGCGCACCCGCGACGGCGACATACATCTTGTCCGCTGGCACAATACCCTCTTCCACGACCAGGCCGATTGCGGTTACTGCGTCCTCTCCACCGGCATCGATATCACTGCCGAGGACGAGGCCCGCCGAGCCCACCGCACAACCGAACATGAACTGCGCGCCCTGGTTGATGCGCTGCCGGTACTGGTTGCCCACCTCGACGGCAGCTATCGAATTCGCTTCGCCAACCACGGCTACCGCGACTGGTTCGGGCTCGATCCCGAGAGGCAGAAGGGCAAACACGTACGCGACGTTATCGGGCACAAGGCGTTTGCGGTGCTTCGCCCCCGATTTGAACAGGCACTTGCCGGCGAACAGGCGACCTATTACGGCGAGGTCCCCTACGCCCTGGGCGGCACTCGCTTCATCCACGGCACCTACATTCCCAGCCACGATCACGCCGGGTCCGTGGATGGTCTCTACATCCTGTCAGTCGACCTCCGCGAGCAAGAGCGGCTGCGCCGCCAGCTCACCGACGAGACCCGCCGTTACCGCGCGGTGGTGGATCATGCCATCGACGCCATCGTCACCATCGACGAGCAGGGCATCATCGAAAGCTTCAACCCGGCGGCGGAACGGCTGTTCGGCTACCGGGCCTCCGAGGTCATCGGCAAGAACGTCAACATCCTGATGCCCGAACCCGATCGCAGCCGTCACGACGACTACCTGCGCCATTACCTGGAAACCGGCGAACGACGCATCGGGACCGGACGGGAAGTGACAGGCCGTCGGCGCGACGGCAGCGAGGTCGAACTGAGCCTGGCGATCACGGAGTTCTTTGACAATGACCGCCGACAGTTCGTCGGCTTCCTGCACGACATCAGCGCGCGCAAGCAGGCCGAACGCGAGGCGCGCCAGAGTCTCGGAGAAATGGCCCATTACAACCGGCTCGCCGCCATGGGTGAACTCACTTCGGGTCTGGCCCACGAGCTGAGCCAGCCCCTGACCGCCGTCCATGGCATGGCCGAGGCCGGTCTCAACATGATCGAACGCGATACAGCGGATCCCGGACAGTTGCGGAAAGCCTTTTCCCAGATTGTCCGCCAGAGCCAGCGTGCCGGCGAGGTCATTTCCCAGTTCCGTGCCTTCCTGCGCAAGGACCGCTACGAGGAATACGCGCTGCACGATCCCGACACGCTCATGGAGGAGGCCCTGGAACTGATCCGGCACGAAATCGAGGGCCGGGGAATCCGCGTGAAGAAGGCGATGCGGGCCGAAGGTGAGTGCATCGAGATCAACCGGGTGCAGATCCAGCAGGTTCTCCTCAACCTGGTGAAGAACGCCATCGATGCCATGGACGAAGTTGATGGGGATCGAGTCCTTGACCTGGAAAGTGTCTGTGACAACACAGCCAATGAATGCCGCTTGAGTGTCGCGGACACGGGGCCAGGCATTGCCGAACACCATATTGGAAAAATGTTCCACCCCTTTTTCACCACCAAGGACGACGGCCTCGGTCAGGGATTGCCCATCTGCCGTTCGATCGTCGAAGCCCACGGCGGCAGCCTGAAGTTCGAGAACCGCCGCGGGGGCGGTGCCCTGTTCACGGTGACCCTGCCCCTGCGCCAGGAAGGCGGAGAGTCGTGATGGAAGCCACGGTACTGATCGTCGACGACGAGGAAGCCGTACGCACGGCCCTGGCCATGCTGATCGAATCGGAGGGGCTGACGGCACGCAGCTTTGCCTCGGGTGACGAGCTGCTCGCCGCTGATCTGCCCGAAGGCCCGGCATGCGTGCTGCTCGACCTGCGCATGCCCGGCATGGGGGGACTGGAAGTCCAGGCACGACTGAGCGAGATCGCACCGGAGCTGCCTGTCATTTTTCTTACCGGTTTCGCGGACGTGGCCGATGCCGTTACCGCGCTCAAGCGCGGCGCGCTGGATTTTTTCGAAAAGCCCGGCTTCG
>SLND01000004.1 GCA_007133205.1 Natronospiraceae bacterium
CGGGTACGCGACATGTTCGAGCAGGCGAAGAAGCACGCACCCTGCATCATCTTCATCGACGAGCTGGACGCGGTTGGTCGCCATCGTGGTGCCGGTCTCGGCGGCGGACATGACGAACGCGAACAGACCCTCAACCAGATGCTGGTGGAGATGGACGGTTTCGAGGGCCATGAAGGCGTGATCGTGATCGCGGCCACCAACCGTCCCGACGTGCTCGATCCCGCGCTGCTGCGCCCGGGCCGTTTTGACCGCCAGGTGGTGGTACCCCTGCCCGACGTGCGTGGGCGGGAACAGATTCTGGCCGTACACCTGCGCAAGGTGCCCGCCGAGGACGGCGTCAATCCCCGCCTGATTGCGAGAGGCACGCCGGGTTTTTCCGGTGCCGATCTGGCCAACCTGGTCAACGAGGCGGCATTGTTCGCGGCGCGTTCGAACAAGAAATACGTCGGCATGGAAGAGCTGGAAAAGGCCAAGGACAAGATCATGATGGGCGCCGAGCGCCGTTCCATGGTCATGAATGAGGAAGACAAGCGCCTGACCGCCTATCATGAAGCCGGGCACGCCATTGTCGGTCGCCTGGTGCCGGACCATGATCCGGTATACAAGGTGTCGATCATTCCGCGTGGCCGTGCACTCGGGGTCACCATGTTCCTGCCCGAGGAAGACCAGTACAGCCAGAGCAAGGAAAAACTGGAAAGCCGCATCTCGAGCCTGTTCGGTGGGCGGATTGCCGAAGAACAGATCTATGGTGCGGAAAAGGTCACCACCGGTGCCTCGAATGACATCGAAGTGGCCACGGGCATTGCCCGCAAGATGGTGACCAAGTACGGCCTGTCCGAGAAGCTCGGTCCCCTTTCCTACGAGGAAGACGATGGCGAGGTCTTCCTGGGCAGGGAGATGCAGCAGCGTCATTCGCATATCTCCGACGAGACTGCCCGCGCGATCGACGAGGAAGTGCGGCGGATCATCGATCGCAATTACGAGCGGGCCGATAACATCCTGCGGGAGAACGAGGAAAAGCTGCATACCATGGCCGAGGCCCTGATGCAGTACGAGACCATCGATTCGGCCCAGATCGACGACATCATGGCCGGGCGTCAGCCACGTCCGCCGGAAGGCTGGACCGATCCCAGCGAGGAGGCTCCGCCGCCGAAGGATGCCAGTGACTCGAGGAAGGGTGACGATGGCGAGGACTCGGTGGGGGACCCGGCCCGGCAGCACTGATCGTTGACGCAGGGGATGCCCGGGCCGACCCGATCGGCGAGACATTGATGCAACAGAACAGGCCGGCAGCAAGCCGGCCTTGTGCTTTGGGGATGACATGCACACAGGCAAGGGAAAACGCGGTGGCATGAAACTGCGTTGTGGCGACCGCTGGCTGAACCTGGACGAGCCGCGAGTCATGGGCGTGCTCAACCTGACCCCCGATTCCTTTTCCGATGGGGGCCAGTTCCTCGAGCCCCGGCTTGCCCTGGAGCGGGCCCGCCAGATGGTGGAAGAGGGTGCCGCGATCGTTGATGTCGGTGCCGAATCCACACGGCCGGGTGCCGAAGGGGTGGACGAGGACGCCGAACTCAAGCGCTTGATGCCCGTGCTCGAGCAGCTCTGCGGCGAGCTGGATGCGATCATTTCCGTGGATACGAACAAGCCTCGCGTGATGCGCGAAGCCATTGCCGCGGGCGCGCACCTGATCAACGACGTACGCGGCTTCTGTTCCGAAGAGGCTGTCGCGGCGGTGGCTGACAGCGACGTGGCCACCTGCGTCATGCACATGCGGGGTGAGCCGCGGAACATGCAGAAGGATCCGAAGTACACCGAGGTGGTGCGCGAGATTCGCGGCTTTCTCAAGGAACGTGCGCGGGAACTGGAAGCCGCCGGGGTGGATTCGGAACGCATCCTGCTCGATCCCGGCTTCGGCTTCGGCAAGACCCAGGAGCATAATCTCACCCTGTTGCGCGAACTGGGCGCCTTTGCCGCCAGTGGCTATCCCGTACTGGTGGGGATGTCGCGCAAGTCCATGATCGGCCGGATTCTCGACCAGCCCGTCGATGAACGGGTCCATGGCAGTGTTGCGGCCGCGACCCTGGCCGCGTGGCTGGGCGCTTCGGTGGTGCGTGCCCATGATGTGGCGGCAACCCTGGATGCGCTTAAAGTGGTGGCCGCGGTACGTTCCGAAGCGGATGCACGGGGAGTGGCCTGATGAGCGGCGGTCAGAAGGCAAGACGCTATTTCGGTACCGACGGGATCCGCGGCCCGGTGGGCTCGCCGGTGATGTCTCCGGATCTCGTGCTGCGCCTGGGGCGCGCTGCCGGGCGTGTGCTCTGTCCCGACGGGCGTGGCAAGGTCCTGATCGGCTGCGATACCCGGATCTCGGGGCCCGTGCTGGAATCGGCCCTGGAGGCGGGGCTGGCAAGCGCGGGCGCGAACGTGACCCTGCTGGGTGTGCTGCCGACGCCGGGTATCGCCTATCTCACCCGGACTCTCGGGGCACGTGCCGGCGTGGTGATCAGCGCCTCGCACAATCCCTTTCAGGATAACGGCATCAAGTTCTTCGGACCCGACGGGCGCAAGCTCGATGATGCGACCGAACTGGCAATCGAGCAGGCGCTGGATGAAGCCTTTGATACCGTTCCGGCGGAACAGCTGGGCCGGGTCGAGCGTATCCGGGATTCGGTCGGGCGCTATGTCGAGTTCTGCAAGAGTACCGTGCCCTATGGCCTTCGCCTGGACGGCCTGCGGCTGGTGGTCGACTGCGCCCACGGCGCGGCCTGGGAAGCGGCCCCTGCCGTCCTCCGTGAGCTGGGCGCGGAAGTGGTTTCGCTCGGGGTCGAGCCCGATGGCTGCAATATCAACGATGGTGTGGGTTCGACCTCACCCGGGGCAATGGCGGCACGTGTGGTCGAGACCCGCGCCGATGCCGGCCTGGCCCTGGACGGGGATGGGGATCGGGTGATCATGGCCGACCACACCGGCGCGATCCGCGATGGTGACTGCCTGCTTTACGTGATTGCCCGCGGACGCCAGGAGCGCGCGGAATTGTGCGGGCCCGTGGTCGGGACCGTGATGAGCAATCTTGCCCTGGAGCACGCCCTGACCGGGGCGGGGCTGGAGTTCCTCCGCAGCAAGGTGGGGGATCGCCATGTTCTCGAGACCCTGCATGAGCACGGCGGTATTGTCGGCGGAGAGTCCTCCGGACACATCCTGTGTCTCGACCGTACCAGCACCGGTGACGGGGTCATCTCCGCGCTTCAGGTGCTGGCCGAAATGCGCAGCCGGGAGCGTTCACTCGCCGAGCTCTGTGAAGGCTTCACGCCTTATCCCCAGCGCATGATCAACGTCCGTGTGGCCAGCCGTGAGGCGGCCATGGCCGACGCTCGGCTGAGCGAGGCCGTTGCCGAGACAGAACGTCGCCTGGGCGAGGCCGGCCGTGTACTGGTGCGCCCTTCCGGTACCGAGCCGGTGATTCGGGTGATGGTGGAAGGGCGGAATGCCGAACAGGTCCGCTCCGAGGTCGAGGCCCTGGCGGGCAGCGTTCGGGCCTGCGTCGGGGAAGGCGCGGAAAGTGAGCCCCATCATTGATTTACGGGGGCAGTCGGGGTAGAGTTTCGCGCCGACCGCCGCAGCTTCAGGGGTCGCGCGTAACCTGATCGAGAGTTCATTGCAGCCGGGCAGCGCCCCGGCATTTTTCTTGTCAGCACAGTGAGTAATGTCTACGGAGGCAGCATGCGCCAGCCGTTTGTCGCCGGCAACTGGAAAATGAATGGCAGCCGAGATTCGGCCGGCCAGCTTCTTGAGGCCCTGGTCCGGGATTTTCAGCCGAACGGGGCCGAAATGGTGGTCTGTCCGCCCTTTGTCTATCTTGCGGATGCGATGCGCACCCTGCGTGGCTCCGCGATCAAGCTGGGCGCGCAGAATGTGTCCGCCGAGGAGTCCGGCGCCTTCACCGGGGAGGTGGCGGCGACCATGCTGCAGGATTTCGATTGCAGCTATGTGATTGTCGGCCACTCCGAGCGCCGCCAGCTGTTCGGCGAGGACGACGAGAATGTCGCCCGCAAGTTCATGGCGGCCACCCGCCTGGGCATTCGTCCGATCCTGTGCGTGGGCGAAACCCTGGAGCAACGCGATGCGGGGGAAACCGAAACGGTCGTCCGGCGCCAGCTCGATGCGGTCCTGGAAGCGGCGGGTGTACATGCCTTCGTGGATGCGGTGGTGGCCTACGAGCCGGTCTGGGCGATCGGGACCGGACAGACCGCGACTCCCGACCAGGCCCAGGCCATGCACGAGGCCATTCGGACCCGAGTGGGGGAGGCGGATGGTACAATTGGAGATCGCCTGAGGATTGTCTACGGCGGAAGCGTGAAGGCCGGCAACGCGGCAGAGCTGTTCGCCATGCCGGATATCGACGGCGGCCTGATTGGTGGCGCCTCCCTCGATGCGGAAAATTTCCTTGATATCTGTCAGTCGGCCGAAAAGGCCGGTGCCAACTAACGCGGAATCATTATGGTGATCAGTTTTCTACTTGTTGCACATGTGCTCATGGCGATTGTCATGGTCGTCATCATCCTGCTGCAGCAGGGCCCCGGCGCCAATGCCGGGGCTGCCTTCGGCAGTGGCGCGTCGGGGACCGTCTTTGGTTCCCGCGGTTCGGGCAGTTTCCTGAGCCGCATGACGGCGGTACTTGCCGCGTTGTTCATGCTCAACAGCGCCTCTCTTGCCTGGATTGCGGCACGCGACGGCGGCGAACCGGGGTCGGCCCTGGAACGCATTCAGCCGGTGCCACAGATCGAGGAAGAGGAGATGGAGCTTCAGTTCCCGGACGAGGATGAAGACGCGGAAGAAGATGAGGAAGCTCCCGATATTCCGCCACCGGATGGCCTCTGACAAGGATGCGCGTTGACCCGGTTTCGTGATAATCTTTGCGCCGGTTGGCGAGGACTGGAACAGGATCACAACCGGGCGTATATGGAAACGACTGCCGAAGTGGTGGAATTGGTAGACACGCTGTCTTGAGGGGGCAGTGGCCTTACGGCCGTGCCGGTTCGAGTCCGGCCTTCGGCACCAGATTTGTCCCATGCCTGCGCCGGTGAATTGCGGGTAGCAGAGGCGAGTCAGCCTGCCTGGCCCGGGATGGCCTCAGGGTGGACGTCCAGCTGACGCATCAGTCGCTCCCTGCCTTCCGGGGGGCGCCGCGCGAATCGGCGGATTCGCCGGCAGGTGAGCGCGAGCGCGGCAAGTCAGTGCCCGGCAAGTACGTTCGTGATTGCGACCGGCCCTTCGACCAGGACCGGATCCACTGCCACATGCGGAAGCGGGACCAATGCTTGAAAACTACATTCCCATCCTGGTCTTTCTCACCATTTCCACTGGCCTGGGTGCCGTCCTCCTGATTCTCGGCTGGATTCTCGGTCCCCAAGCTCCCGACGCGGAAAAGAACTCCCCCTACGAGTGCGGATTTGAAGCATTCGAGGATAGTCGGATGAAGTTTGATGTCCGCTATTACCTCGTGGCCATTCTCTTCATCATTTTCGATCTGGAAATTGCCTTCCTCTTTCCCTGGGCGGTCGCGCTCGGGGATATCGGCCTGTTCGGTTTCATTGCCATGATGATTTTCCTGGCCGTGCTGGTCGTGGGTTTCATCTACGAATGGAAGAAAGGAGCGCTGGAATGGGAGTAGAGAAGGACGTCGTCGAAAGAGGCTTCGTCACCACCAGCGTGGACAAGCTCTACAACTGGGCCCGTACCGGCTCCATGTGGCCGGTGACTTTCGGGCTCGCCTGCTGTGCCATCGAGATGATGCACGCCGGGGCGGCACGTTATGACCTGGACCGCTTCGGGGTCATCTTTCGGCCCAGCCCGCGCCAGTCGGATGTGATGGTCGTCGCGGGTACCCTGTGCAACAAGATGGCTCCTGCCCTGCGCAAGGTCTATGACCAGATGGCCGAACCGCGCTGGGTCATTTCCATGGGATCCTGCGCCAACGGCGGCGGTTACTACCACTATTCCTATTCGGTAACCCGCGGCTGTGATCGCATCGTGCCGGTGGATGTCTATGTGCCGGGTTGTCCGCCCTCCGCGGAACAACTGATTTACGGCATCATTCAGCTACAGAACAAGATTCGCAAGACCAATACCATTGCCCGATGATCGGGCCCTGTGACCGGGGTTGCGCCAATGAGCAATTGGAACGAGTCGCTCCATGCCGCCGTGCAGGAGCGTTTCGGAGACAAGCTGCGACGCGTCGATACGCCGGGCGTCGATGAACTGATGCTGGAGGTCGCTCCCGAGGACCTCCTGGATGTCTGTCGAGCGCTGCGGGACGAGGAGCCGTTCCAGTTCGAGCAGCTCCTGGACGTCTGCGGCGTTGATTATCTGGCCTATGGCCGCACCGAATGGAAGACCGACGAGGCAAGTGCAACCGGTTTCAGTCGCGGGGTCGACCGGAACCCGCAGCATGAGCTGGGCAGCCCGGAACATTCGGATCAGATGGAAAAGCGCTTCGCCGTGATGTACCAGCTGCTGTCGGTGTCCCGAAATCACCGCCTGGGCCTGCGCTGCTGGTGCCCTCCGGAAGATCCGCCGGTTATTCCCTCGCTGTTCCCGATCTGGAATAGCGCCAACTGGTTCGAAAGGGAAGCTTTCGATCTCTTCGGCATCCTGTTCGAGGGGCATCCGGACCTGCGAAGAATTCTTACTGATTACGGCTTTGTCGGACACCCCTTCCGCAAGGACTTCCCACTGATCGGGAATGTGGAGGTGCGTTTTGATCCCGAGAAGAAACGGGTGATCTACCAGCCGGTCACCATTGAGCCTCGGACAACCGTTCCGAAGGTAATCCGCGAAGACCACCAATACGTGGAAGGATTCAAGGAGTCCTCCCGAGATGCCTGATATCCAGAGCTACACAATGAACTTTGGGCCGCAGCACCCGGCCGCTCACGGTGTTCTGCGCCTGATTCTGGAGATGGAAGGCGAGGTAATCCGGCGGGTGGATCCGCATGTGGGTCTCTTGCATCGGGCCACGGAGAAGCTGGCGGAGAACAAGCCCTATAACCATTCCATCGGCTACATGGACCGTCTCGACTATGTGTCCATGATGTGCAACGAGCACGCCTATGTCATGGCGATCGAGAAGCTGGCCGGTGTGACACCCCCGGTTCGGGCGCAGTACATCCGGGTGATGTTTGACGAGCTTACTCGGTTGTCCAATCACCTGCTCTGGCTCGGAGCACATGGCCTCGATATCGGTGCCATGACCGTCTTCCTGTACGCCTTCCGTGAGCGGGAAGACATCATGGATATCTATGAGGCGGTTTCCGGGGCGCGGATGCATGCGACCTATTACCGGCCGGGGGGTGTCTATCGGGACCTGCCCGACCAGATGCCGAAATACGAACATTCAAAGTGGCGCAGCAAGAAGGAAGTGGACCGGCTGAATGCCAACCGGGAAGGCTCGCTGCTGGATTTCATCGAATCCTTCGCAGACAACTTCCCCCAGCGGGTCGCGGAATACGAGACCCTGCTGACCGACAATCGGATCTGGAAGCAACGCACCGTGGGGATTGCCGAGGTGAGCCCCGAGCGCGCGCTTCAGCTTGGTTTTACCGGTCCCATGCTGCGTGGCTCCGGGATCGAGTGGGATCTGCGCAAGAAACAGCCCTACGAAGTCTATGACCAGATGGACTTCGACATTCCGGTGGGCCGTAACGGCGACTGCTACGACCGCTATCTTGTGCGGATCGAGGAAATGCGCCAGTCCGCCCGGATTATCAAGCAGTGCGTGAAGTGGCTGCGGGAGAACCCGGGGCCGGTGATGCTTGACGACCCCAAGATCGTGCCGCCGAGACGGGCCGACATGAAGGAGAGCATGGAAGCGCTCATTCATCACTTCAAGTTGTTCACCGAGGGCTATGTGCTGCCGAAAGGTGAAGTCTATGCGGCGATCGAGCAGCCCAAGGGCGAATTCGGGATCTACCTGGTTTCGGATGGCGCCAACAAGCCCTACCGCGTCAAGATTCGACCGGCCGGTTTCGCGCATCTGTCCGCCATGGATGAAATGCTCAAGGGGCACATGCTGGCCGATGCGGTCGCCGTGATCGGAACTCTGGACATCGTATTCGGGGAGATTGATCGGTGAAGTTTCACGCCACCAAGGAATTCCTCCCGGAAGACATGCGGGAGATGATCAACGAACGGGTCAGCCGTTATCCCGAGGGATGGCAACGTTCGGCCGTGATTGATGCCCTGCGCGAGGCACAGCATCGCAATGGCGGTTACCTGGACGAGCGCTGGATGGATGCGATTGCGGATCAACTGGATCTGCCGCCAATCGATGTTTATGAGGTGGCCACTTTCTATTCGATGTTCGAAACAAGGCCGGTGGGACGCAACAGCGTTTCCATTTGCACCAATATCAGTTGCATGCTCCGTGGCTCGGACGAGATTGTCGAGCATGCGGAGAAGAAGCTGGGCATCAAGGTCGGGCAGACCACGTCGGACGGCCGGGTCTATCTCAAGTGTGAGGAAGAATGCCTGGCAGCCTGCAAGGGCGCGCCGATGATGATGGTCAATCACAAGTACCACGAGAATCTCACACCCGAAAAGGTGGACGAGATTCTTGACGGGCTGGAGTAAACAGCGATGGCTGAGCACCAGATCTGCTACCGGACGCTGGACTACGACAATCCTCACAGCCTTGAAACCTATTACAAGGTCGGTGGCTATGAGGCCTGGAAGAAGATCCTCAAGGAAGGCATGCCGCCGGAAAAAGTGGTCGAGGAGGTCAAGGCTTCCGGGCTGCGAGGCCGCGGTGGGGCAGGTTTCCCGACCGGCCTGAAATGGAGTTTCATGCCCAGGGACCATGACGGTCCCAAGTATGTCGTCTGCAATTCCGACGAGTCCGAGCCGGGCACCTGCAAGGATCGCGACATCCTGCGTTACAACCCGCATGCCGTGATTGAGGGTATGGCGATCGGCGGCTATGCCATGGGTGCCCGGGTCGGCTACAACTATATCCGCGGTGAGTTCGAGGACGAGCCCTACAAGCGTTTTGTCGAGGCACTGGAAGAAGCTTACGCTGCCGGCCTGCTGGGCAGTAATGTGCTGGACTCGGGCGTGGATTTCGATCTCTATCCCTTCCTCGGCGCCGGCGCCTACATCTGCGGCGAGGAAACCGCGCTGCTTGAGTCCCTGGAAGGAAAGAAAGGGCTGCCGCGATTCAAGCCGCCATTTCCCGCCCAGAGGGGTGCCTTTGGTCAGCCGACCACGGTCAATAACACCGAGTCGTTCGCTCAGGTGCCGAGCATCATTCGCAACGGTTCGGACTGGTTCAAGGCCTTTGGAACCGAGAAAAGTGGTGGGACCAAGCTCTTTTCCGTGACCGGCCACGTGAACCGGCCCGGCAATTATGAGGTGCCCCTGGGCACGCCCTTCAGTGAACTGCTGGACATGGCCGGTGGCGTGCTGAATGGCAATAAGCTCAAGGCGGTCGTTCCCGGCGGCTCCTCCGTGCCGGTGGTGCCGGCCGAGACCATGATGCAGGCCAATATGGATTACGAGTCCATCCAGGAAGCGGGATCGATGCTGGGCTCGGGTGCGGTCATCGTGATGGACGAAACCACCTGCATGGTCCGGGCCCTGGAGCGCATTTCCCGGTTCTACTTTGCCGAATCCTGCGGCCAGTGCACGCCGTGCCGGGAAGGTACCGGCTGGCTGGATCGCATGCTGCGGCGCATGCTGGCCGGGGAAGGACGCCAGGAGGATATCGATCTGCTGGTTCGGGCCGCCGGGGGTATCGAAGGGCATACCATCTGCGCCCTGGGCGATGCGGCGGCCATGCCGGTGAAGAGTTTCATCAAGCATTTCCGCGAGGAGTTTGAATACCTGGTCGAGCATGGCAAGCCCATGGTCGGCCCGGCGCGTCCGGCATTGCCCGAAGCCGGCCCCCATCGACGCGACTTCGCGGCCTGAGGCGGCGCGAAGAAAGAGTATCGGTCGCCGCCAACGAGAAGGGCGACCCGGTCCAAAGCATAAAAGGCTTATGAGCGACGAAACGGTCAACATTGAAATCAACGGTGAACCACTGAAGGCCCGCAAGGGGCAAATGGTCATCGAGGTGGCGGATGATGCCGGAATCCGCATTCCGCGTTTCTGCTACCACAAGAAGCTGTCGGTGGCGGCCAACTGCCGGATGTGCCTGGTGGAACTGGAGAAGGCGCCCAAGCCGATGCCGGCCTGTGCCACACCGGTGGGCGAGGGCATGAAGGTCTACACCCAGTCGCCCAAGGCGCTCTCGGCGCAGAAGAACACCATGGAGTTCCTGCTGATCAATCACCCCCTGGATTGCCCGATCTGCGACCAGGGCGGTGAATGCGAGCTGCAGGATCTGGCGCTCGGATTCGGCCGCGGTGTTTCCCGCTATACCGAAGGCAAGCGGGTGGTTTCGGACCCGGACCTGGGGCCGCTCATTTCCACCGACATGACCCGCTGCATCCACTGCACGCGCTGTGTGCGCTTCACCGAGGAAGTGGCCGGCTACAAGGAACTCGGGGCGACCGGCCGCGGTGAGCAGATGCGGATCGGTACCTACATCGAACAGACGGTGGATCATGAGCTGTCCGGCAATGTGATCGACCTGTGCCCGGTCGGGGCACTCAACAACAAGCCATTCCGCTTCCGTGGCCGTGCCTGGGAAATGACCCAGCATGCCCAGGTATCTCCGCATGACCCGGTGGGCTCCAATCTCTGGGCTCATGTGCTGCGTGGAGAGTTTCTGCGGGCCGTGCCGAGGGACAATGAAAGCATCAACGAAACCTGGATCGCGGATCGCGACCGCTATTCCAACGAGGGCATCTACAGCGAGGAGCGGGTAACGACGCCCCTGCTTCGTGGCAAGGACGGTTTGCAACCGGTCTCCTGGAGCGAAGCCCTGGAAGTTGCCGCCAAGACTCTGTCCGATGTGATCCGGGAGCATGGCGCGGACCAGCTGGGTGCGCTGGCGGCCCCCGGGGCCAGTGTCGAGGAACACTTCCTGTTCCAGGCCCTGGTCCGTGGGCTGGGCAGCAACAACCTGGATCATCGTCTCGGCCAGGTTGATTTCCGGTCTGATGGCGCGGAAGGCCATTATCCCTGGTTCGGTATCACGCTTGAGGAGATCGAATCCCTGGACGGTGCCATGGTCATCGGCTCCAGTCTGCGCAAGGAAGCCCCGATGCTGGCGCATCGGGTGCGCAAGGCCGCGCTGAACGGTACCCGGGTGGGTCTGGTCAACCCGGCACATTACTCATACCAGTTCCCGACCAGCGGACATCTCGTGCGTCATGGGGCGGAGCTGGTGACTGCAGCGGCTGAAGTTGTCGTGGCCCTGAGTGAGCAACTGAAGGCCTCTGTGCCGGAGGAAGTCCAGGGCCTGGTGAAGAATGTCGAGCCCGGCGCGGAAGCGCGGGCCATTGCCGAAGGCCTGGCGGCTGGTGAGTCCAGATGGGTAATGCTGGGTCAGCTTGCCCGCTCGCACCCGAACTGGAGTGAATTGCGGGCCCTGGGTCTGGCCGCTGCGGGCATGGCCAATGCGCGCTTTGGCGTGCTCAGTGACGGTGGCAACAGCGCCGGTGCGGCCCTGGCCGGAGTACTTCCCCATCGCGGGCCCGGCGCGCAGGCAGTCAAGGATGCCGGGCTCAATGCTCATGAGATGTTTGTTTCTCCCCGGCAGGCCTATCTGCTGCTTGATTGCGAGCCGGCCCGGGATGCCTGGGACAGTGCCGCGGCCCGGGACGCCATGGCCGGGGCGGACAAGGTGATCGCGCTCGCCAGTTTCATGAACGAGGATCTGCGCCAGCAGGCCGACATTGTCCTCCCGGTGGGCGTATACGCCGAAAGCTTCGGTACCCGGGTCAATGGTGAAGGGCGCTGGCAGAGCAGCCAGGGCACGGTGCAGCCACCGGGCGAGGCACGACCGGCGTGGAAGATCCTGCGTGCACTCGGCAACGTGCTGGAGCTGGACGGCTTCGAGCAGATGGACCCGGAAGAAGTCCTGCGCGATGCACGGGCGGCCATTGGCGAGCCCGGTCCGGGTGAGGAGAACCTGGACGGGGTGGAGCTGGCACAGCCTGCCAGGCCGAAGGGCCTGTGGCGCCTGGGTGAAATGCCGATCTATGCGGTGGACGCTCTGGTGCGTCGTTCCGAACCGCTGCAGCAGACGCGCGATGGCCGCGCCGCAGAGGCCCGCCTGGCACCGGCGGATGCCGAGCAGCTCAATGTCAACGACGGCGATGCGGTGCGGGTCAGTCTCGGCAACCGGGGCTGCCGACTGTTGGCAAGGATCGATACCGCACTGCCCAAGGGCAGCGTGGCCGTACCCGTGGGTCTGGCCGAGACGGAGGGGCTTGGACCGCGACACGGCGGCGTGACAGTGGAAAGAATCTGATCGGGCTGCCGGCAATTGCGTGCCGGCGGAATGCAGGCGACTGAAGGACCTTTTGCTGAAGGACCCGTTACTTGAGGATCCATTAGACGATGACAGAATTCTTTACAGCCCAGTGGGAGGCCCTGCCATCCTGGATGCAGACGGTCCTGGTCTCGACGCTCCAGATCGGGATCCTGCTTCTGGTCCTGATTCTTGCGGTGGCCTACTATACCTATGCCGAACGGCGGGTGATCGGCGCCATGCAGGGGCGAATGGGTCCCAATCGGGTCGGGCCGTGGGGACTGCTGCAACCCTTTGCGGATGTCATCAAGCTCCTGCTCAAGGAAATCATTTTTCCGACCAACGCGAATCGTTTCCTGTTCATCATTGCCCCTATCCTGTCCATCGCGCCGGCCTTTGCCGCCTGGGCGGTGATCCCTTTCGAAGACGGGATGGTCATTGCGGATATCAATGCCGGCCTGCTGTACCTGCTGGCTCTGACCTCCCTGAGCGTCTATGGTGTGATCCTGGCCGGCTGGGCCTCCAATTCGAAATATGCGCTGCTTGGGGCGATGCGCTCGGCTGCCCAGATCGTGTCCTATGAGATCGCCATGGGTTTCGCCCTGGTGGGCGTGCTGATGGCGGCCGGCAGCCTGAACCTGAACGACATCGTGCTGCGCCAGGAAGGCAGTATCATGCACTGGTTCTGGCTGCCGTTGTTCCCGCTGTTCATCGTCTATCTGGTCTCGGGCGTAGCGGAAACCAACCGGGCGCCCTTTGACGTGCCCGAAGGCGAGTCGGAGATCGTGGCCGGCTTCCACGTGGAGTATTCCGGTACCGGCTTTGCGGTTTTCTTCCTGGCGGAATACGCCAACATGATCCTGATTTCGGCACTGACCGCGTTGTTCTTCTTCGGCGGTTATCTGGGCCCCTTCCAGGGTGTGCCGGGGCTGGAAGACACCTTCCTGGGCGAGGACAGCATTCTCTGGTTCGGTCTCAAGACCGCCTTCTTCATGTTCTGTTTCCTCTGGTTTCGGGCCACCTTCCCGAGGTATCGCTATGACCAGATCATGCGACTGGGCTGGAAGGTATTCATACCGGTGACCATTGTCTGGATTGTCGTGCTGGGCGGGCTGATTCTCGGTGAGGTCGGACCCTGGTTCAGCGGAGAGTGGTGATATGCGATTCCTGCGCAGTTATGCCAAAAGCCTGCTTCTCTGGGAACTGCTATTGGGCATGCGGTTGACCCTGAGGCATTTCTTCTCTCCGAAGGTGACCATCCGTTACCCGGAGGAAAAGACACCGAAGTCCCCCCGCTATCGCGGGATGCTGGTGCTGCGGCGTTATCCCAGCGGAGAGGAACGCTGCATTGCCTGCAAACTCTGTGAGGCAGTCTGCCCGGCACTGGCAATTACCATCGATTCAGAGATGCGCGAAGACGGCACGCGTCGCACGACCCGCTACGACATTGATGCCTTCAAGTGCATTTACTGTGGATTCTGTGAAGAGGCCTGCCCGGTGGATGCCATCGTGGCCAGTCGCTTTACCGAGTTCCACTTTGAAGAGCGGGGCCAGCAGATCATGACCAAGGACGTGATGCTGGCCATGGGGGACAAACTGGAACCACAGATTGCCGCCGATCGCGCAATCGAGAACCAGTACCGTTGATCCGGCTGAAGGTGGAGATGCCAAGACCATGGAATTGATCGTATTTTATGCCTTTGCCGCCGTGGTTGTCGGGGCCGCACTGGGGGTGATCCTGTCACGCAACCCGGTCTACTCGGTGCTGTTTCTGATCCTGGCTTTCGTTGCCAGCGCCGGTCTGTGGATTCTTCTCGAAGCAGAGTTTCTCGGAATCGCCCTCGTGCTGGTGTACGTGGGGGCCGTGATGGTGCTGTTCCTGTTCGTGGTCATGATGCTGGATATCAATCTGGTCACCCTGCGTAGCGGCTTCGCCCGGCACTGGCCGCTGGGTGCGGTCGTGGCCGCGGCCCTGGTGGGCATGATCAGTTACGTGGTCTGGGCGCGGAATCTGGGTATCGAGATGATGGAGCGCCCCGAGCGCCGCCCGGCGGATTATGACAATACCAGCGCGATTGGCCAGTTGATGTACACCGATTACGTTTATCCCTTCGAAATCGCGGGCATGATTCTCCTGGTGGGTATTGTCGC